>NZ_JBVAXQ010000016.1:10614-112739 GCF_055419425.1 Mycobacterium sp. IDUB_21
AGCGAGGACTGCGAGCACGGCGGAGCCGGGCGATGCAGGTCCGCGCCATCAGACACAGCGAGGACTGCGAGCACGGCGGAGCCGGGCGAAGCAGGTCCGCGCCATCAGACACAGCGAGGACTGCGAGCACGGCGGAGCCGGGCGACGCAGGTCCGCGCCATCAGACACAGCGAGGACTGCGAGCACGGCCACGAGTTCCTCGACGCCACCGGATCGGCGGGTAGCGTCTGCTCTATGCCGAACCGCAGCCACGCGCTGGTGACCGGTGACGCCGTCGTCCTCGACATTGCGATCGCGCAGCTGCCGGTGCGAGCGGTCAGTGCACTGATCGACATCACCGTCGTGATGGTGGCTTACCTGTGTTCGATCGTGCTGTGGGCGATGACCCTGGGCCGGTTCGATGACGCCCTGACCGCTGCGATCATGATCATCTTCGCGGTGCTGCTCCTGGTCGGCTATCCGGTCACCATCGAGACCATCACCCGGGGCCGGTCGCTGGGCAAGATGGCGATGGGGCTGCGGGTGGTGTCCGACGACGGTGGCCCGGAACGCTTCCGGCAGGCGCTGTTTCGGGCACTGGCGGCGGTGGTGGAGATCTGGGCGCTGACCGGCAGCCCGGCGGTGATCTCGAGCCTGCTGTCGCCGAGCGGGAAGCGCCTCGGCGACATCTTCGCCGGCACGGTGGTGATCAGTGAACGCGGACCCGCGTCGGCGCCGCCCCCGCTGATGCCGCCCGGGCTGGCCTGGTGGGCGTCCGCGCTGCAACTGTCGGGGCTGCGGCCCGAATCAGCCGAACTGGCAAGGCAATTCCTCGGCCGCGCGGCGCAGCTCGACCCCCACACCCGGCAGATGATGGCGTACCGGATCTCCGGTGAGGTGCTGGCGCATATCTCACCGCCGCCGCCACCGGATGCCCCGCCGGAAGTGGTGCTGGCGGCGGTGCTCGCCGAGCGTCATCAACGCGAGCTGGCACGGCTGCAGGCCGGGCCTTTTTACCCGGCTGCGGGTCCGCCCTACGTCACGCCCTGGCCGCCGTCGGGAGACTCGTCGTCGAACTCGAACAGGTTCGCGCCGCCGGGCTGAACGGCGCTGATCACCAGTCCGCCCTTGCCGACCGATAGATCTCGATATATCGTTAGCGTATCGGGAGCGATCGACGCTTCCGTTCGAGAGCAAGAGGTGACAATGAATTTCCCCTTCGGTCCACCCGGTGGACCCTTCGAGGACGACCCTGAGCAGCGCGGTGGTTTCGGGTTCGGTCCCGCGACACCGCCGCATCATCGCCGAGCCGCGCACATCGCTCGCCGACAGGCGCGGCGTGAGTTCCGCAGGCAGCTGCGCGACCATGCCGCCGATAACTGCGGGCCACTCGGCTTGCATCCCGGCCACGGACCCGGCGATTCCGAGTTCGGGCCCGGTTTCGGCCCCGACTTCCGGCACGGTTTCGGTCCGGGCTTCGGTCCCGGTGGTCCCGGGTTCGGCTTCGGCCCAGGCGGTCCCGGGTTCGGCTTCGGCCCGGGTGGACACCGCGGGCACCGGCGCGGCAATCGCAGCCGGCGCGGCGACGTACGGGTCGCCATCCTGGCGCTACTGGCCGAGCGTCCGATGCACGGCTACGAGATCATCCAGCAGATCGCCGAGCGCAGCCAGCAGCTCTGGCGTCCCAGCCCGGGATCGGTCTACCCGACCCTGCAGATGCTGGTCGACGAGGGATTGATCAGCGGTAGCGAAACCGACGGCAAGAAACGGCTTTTCGAGCTGACCGAGGGCGGTCGCTCGGTCGCCGAGAAGATCGAGACCCCGCCGTGGGAGGAGATCACCGAAGGCGCCGACCCCGGACAGGTGAACCTGCGCAACTCGATAGGCCAGCTTTTCGGCGCGGTCGCGCAGGCCGGCCAGGCCGCCACGCCCGAACAGCAGCAGCGCATCGTCGACATCATCAACAGTGCCCGCAAGGAGGTCTACGGCATCCTCGGGGAGACCGAGTAGGGCTCAACAGCGGCGAAGGACCCGATGCATCGCGGTCTTCTCCTTCGCCGAAACCCAGAGTCCGTACTCGGTTTTGATCGTGACCTGACGGGCCACGAACTCGCATTCGAACGCGGCGTTCGCCGGCAGCCAGCCGGCGGCGTCGCGGAATGCCTTGTCGAAGTTGGCCTGCGCGCTCACGGCCAGCAGGTTGCGCGGGTCGTTGGCGAAGTCGCGGCGACGCCCGTCGTCCCAGGCTCGCGCGCCCTTGTACCAGGCGTCAGCCAGCGAGACCAGGTGATCAACCTGCACGGCCGCGGAAGTCTCCGGGCCCCGGGAGAATTCGATGGTCTTCCCCGAGTACGGGTCGTGCAGCACACCGCGCTGCACCAGGCAGGTACCCCGGCGCAGTTCGATCTGCATCAGGTCTCGGCGCAGGATGTCATCACGGGTATTGCAGCCGTTGTGGCCGAACTCGACATCGACGTCGTCACTCCAGCGCTCACCGAACCGGAAGCGCTTGAAGTCCTGCAACCGATCCCACCCTTTAACCGGCAGTGCGTCGAGCATCAGGCGGGCGGCGTCGTAGCCCGGATTCAACGGCGCGGCGCTCGGCGCACTGTTCGGCACTGCGCTCGGCGCAGGCGGTAACTCGTTGTGCCACCACGCCCAGCCGATTGCTGCCGCCACGACCAGCACCACCAGCGTGCCGGGCACCGCCCGCCTGCGTGCGGCCATTCTCAGGGCAACTCGACCCAGTCCAGCGTGCGCTGCACGGCTTTTCGCCACCCGGCGTAACCTTCGGCGCGCTGATCATCGGACCAGTTCGGGGTCCAGCGCTTATCCTCCCGCCAGTTGGCGCGAAGGTCGGCGGGGCTCTTCCAGAACCCGACGCCCAGCCCGGCGGCGTACGCCGCACCCAGCGCGGTGGTTTCGGCAACCACCGGCTTGACCACGTCGACGCCGAGCACATCGGCCTGGATCTGCATGCACAGGTCGTTGGCGGTGATACCACCGTCGACCTTCAAAACCCCAAGGTGCACACCGGAATCAGCCTCCATGGCCTCAGCCACATCCCGGCTCTGATAACAGATCGCCTCCAGCGTCGCCCGAGCCAGGTGCGCGTTGGTGTTGAATCGCGACAGCCCCACGATCGCTCCCCGCGCATCCGAACGCCAGTACGGAGCGAACAGCCCGGAGAAGGCCGGCACGAAATACATTCCGCCGTTGTCGGCGACCTGACGGGCCAGCGACTCCACCTGCGTGGCGCCGCTGATGATGCCCAGTTGGTCGCGCAGCCACTGCACCGCCGAACCGGTGACCGCGATCGAGCCCTCCAGTGCGTAGACGGGTTTGGCATCACCGAACTGGTAGCAGACCGTGGTCAGCAGCCCGTTGTCAGAGCGGACGATCTGCTCACCGGTGTTGAGCAGCAAGAAGTTTCCGGTGCCGTAGGTGTTCTTGGCCTCCCCCGCCGACAGGCAGACCTGCCCGACCATGGCACTCTGCTGGTCACCCAGAATGCCGGCGATCGGCACTTCGCCGCGCACCGGCCCGGTGCTGACGGTGACCGCATGTCGCCGTCGCGACGACGACGAGGTGATGCGCGGCAGCATCGCCCGCGGGATCGAGAACAGCGCCAGCAGTTCGTCGTCCCAGTCCAGGGTCTCCAGGTTCATCAACATGGTGCGGCTGGCGTTGGTGACGTCGGTCAGGTGCTCCCCGCCGCGCGGGCCGCCGGTCAGGTTCCACAGCACCCAGCTATCGCAGGTGCCGAACAAGGCATCGCCGCGTTCGGCGTCAGCGCGCACGCCGTCGACGTTGTCCAGAATCCACTGCAGCTTGCCGCCGGAGAAGTACGTGGCAGGCGGCAGTCCCGCCTTGCGCCGGATCACCTCGCCGTGGCCGTCCCGCTCCAGGGCGGCGGCGATGTGGTCGGTCCGGGTGTCCTGCCAGACGATCGCATTGTGATACGGCTGACCGGTGTTCTTGTTCCACACCACCGTCGTCTCGCGCTGGTTGGCGATGCCCATGGCCGCCAGGTCGGAGGCGTGCAGCTTGGTGGTGTTCAGCGCTGATACCAGCACCGCCGCGGTGTGGTTCCACAGTTCGAACGGGTCATGTTCCACCCAGCCGGCCCGCGGCAGGATCTGTTCGTGTTCGAGCTGGTGACGGCCCACTGCGGCGCCGTCGTGATCGAAGATGATGCAGCGGGTGCTGGTGGTGCCCTGGTCGATCGACGCGACGAAATCGCCCAAGTCTGACTCCTGTCCACGGTCGGTGCAGCGTCCATCATGGCCCACCCGGCCCGGATCGGGCGGCGCTACGCCGCGGAGCGACTGCATTGTGATCGAGGCGCATCCAGAAAATTAGACAGTCTTCACGAAGCCATCAGTCAGTATTTATTCGCACAATCGCATATTTCCATGTGTCACCGGTAGATGTCGTATTGGTGAACAAACGGTGTCGGTCGGATCGTCGAAGCCGTCTGACGCCCTCGTCGCCGTAGTCGGCACGTGCAGGTCAAAACTGAATCGGAGAAGCAATGGACGTCGTTCTCGGTGTGGCACTTGCCTCAAGCCCGCCCGCCACCATCCACACCGTGCTGGTGGGCGGTGAGAGCGGGGACGGCGTCATCCTGGAAACGCACAGCTTCGATGTGCCGACCGGCAACACCACCGATTTCACCTCCGTCGACGCGCTGATCGCGGCGATCCTGCAGGCTCGCGACGCTGCCGGCACCGCCGGGTATCACCTGGTTTCAACCGGGTTGACCGTGACCGACCCGCTTGATGCCGCCGCGGTGAGTTCGCGGCTGGCGGCCGGCGGCCGCGATGACCTCAACGACATCGTCTTGGTCTCCCCCGATCTGGCGGCCGCGAGCCTGGCCCGCAACCTGGGCCAGACAATCGGTTGTGAACGTATGGGCCTGCTGTCGGTCGGGGCGGCAGACGCGACACTTGCCGTGGTCGACTGCGTCGACGGCTCGATCACCCGGATTTTCCGTCAGGTTCTGGACCACGGCGATGCCACCGCCGCTCTCGACTCCGTGGCCCAGCAGCTCAACACCCCCGAGACCTGCCCCGACGGCCTGTTTCTGGTCTGCACCGCGGCCAACTCGAGCACGATCAGGCCGCGACTGGAGGCGACGTTCGGGTCCGAGGTGTGTGAGCCCGCGGAGCCACCGGTGGCCTTGGCCCGCGGCGCTGCCATGGCCTCGACCCGGGTGACGAGGGCTGTCGAGTCTTCGACCGCAGCGCTGGCCTACGCCCAGGAAGCCGACTCCGGTGCCATCTCCCCCGGCTACTACGACATCCCCGCCTTCGATGACGGCGATCTGGCTTACAGTGCGGTTCCCGACGACGAGGCCGACACCGCAACCGAACTCATCCACCCTGCGGGCCCGCCGGCCCGGCGTCCGCTGCTGGTTGCCGGTGCGGTTTTGGCGTCCGCCACGTTCGCCGCGGCCTCGGCGCTGATGGTGTCGATGGCGCTGGATATCACGCCCAATCTGATCGCGTTGCGGCCGGAAATCGGTCGGGTGCTGAGTTTTCCACTCACACCGCCGAAGCTGCAGGAACCGGCCTTGCAGCCGTACGTCGACCCACCGCCGGCGATGAGTCAGCCGGACATCCTGCCGCTGCCTCCGCTGGAAGTCCCGCCGGCGGCGCCTGTGTCGGTTCCGATTCCGCCGCCGCCCGACGTGTCGGTGCGCCCGGTGTTCGGCCCGCCGTTGCATATGCCGGCGCCGGCGGCGCCCGTCGCAACCCCGTTCATCTTCACCCCGGCTCCGCTTCCGGTGCACCGCTCGGCGCCCGCGATCAGTCGGCCGGTCGCATCGGGTCTGCCCGATCTGTCATTCCTGCTCGGGCTGCCTGCGAAGCTGCCGGCCGTGCCCCCACCGCCCAGCACGATGCCTGCGCCGCCGCTGGAGATTCCGACCCCGCCGGTGGTCAAGCCGGATCCGCCGATCGTCAAACCGCAGCCACCGGTGGAGATTCCGACCCCACCCGTGGTCAAGCCGCAACCACCGGTGATCAAACCGATCCCCCCGATCGTCAAACCCAACCCACCTGTGGAGATCCCGGCCCTGCCGGTGGTCAAGCCGCAGCCACCGGTCGTCAATCCCAGCCCGCCGGTGATCAAGCCGATTCCGCCGGTCGTCAAGCCCAACCCTCCAGTGATCAAGCCGAATCCGCCGGTGCAGATCCCGACCTTGCCGGTGGTCAAGCCGGATCCGCCGATCCAGCTCCCCGACGCTCCGATCAAGCTGCCCGACCCACCGGCCGTCAGCCCCAATCCGCCGTTCCAGCTGCCGGGTCTGCCGATCTCGCCGCCGAATTCGGCTCCGCCGGCCGTTCTTCCGCAGGCGCCGGTAATCCCGTCACTGCCGGCCCCCAATGCGCCGGCGATCCCGTCGCTGCCGGCCCCCAAGGCGCCAACGATCCCGGTGTTCAACCCGCCCGGCCTGCCGAGCCTGCCGACGCCCAATTCTCCTGCACTGCCATCGCTTCCGGCACCCAAGACACCGGCACTCCCGTCATTTCCGGCTCCCAGTGGGCCGGCCATGCCCAACCTCGGGGGCGGCTCCGGGGGCGGGATCTTCGGCGGCAAACCCGGCGGCGGCATCTTCGGCGGCAATCCGGGTGGCGGCATCTTCGGCGGCAAGCCCGGCGGCGGGATCTTCGGCGGCAATCCGGGCGGCGGTCTCTTCGGCGGAGGTCACAGCGGCGGGGGCCTGTTCGGCGGTGGCGGCGGCGGAGGCCTGCTCGGGGGTGGCGGCGGGGGGCTGTTCGGTCACTGAGCGGCGGTCACGGCCACCAATGCCTCGGCGAAGGCCGTCAAGTCCGTCTCGGTGGTGTCGGCGTGCGGTGATATCCGCAGCACGGGCGCGGTCAGCTCCAGCGGTGCGCGCTCGACACCGGCCGCGGTCGTGACAATCCGGTGCTTCCAGATCAAGCCGAAGCGCACCGCCACCGGGTCCGCACCGGCCACCGGCGCCAGGGTGGTGATGGCGCTCGGCTCGTCGACCGGCTCGACCACCCGCCAGCCCGGCAATCCCGCCAGCGCCCGTCGGCTCAGCGAGCCCACGTCGACCAATCGGGCCCGCACCGCCGTCGGCCCGGCCGCCAGATACTCACCCAAAGCGACGGACAAACCCACCTGTGCAGCGACATTCACGTCACCCGGGTCCGGTTCAGGCGCTAGTCCGCTAGCCAGCTCAGGCCGTACCGCCAGTGTCCCCACGCCACGCGGACCGGCCAGCCACTTGCGTGAGGATGAATAGACGGCGTCGGCGCCGACGGCGCAGTCGATCTGGCCCAGCGCCTGGGCGGCGTCGACCACCAGCGGGACGCCGGCTGCCGCGCACACCCGGGCCATGCCGGCCAGCGGCTGCACCAGTCCCCGGTGGCTGCTGACCGGGGTCAGGTGCACCAGGCCCGGCGGGTCGGCGGCGAGCGTGGCCGCCGCCACCTCGAGGACCAGCCGCCCGGTTCCGTCGACCGGCAGCATCCGCCGGGTGAAGCCGTGCGCCGCCATGACCGCCAGGTTGGGCCCGTACTCCCCGGGCAGGCAGGCCAGCGTGCGGTCGGCGGCGGGCCACCGGGACAGCAGCAGATCCAGCGCATTCCGCGACCCGGTGGTGAATGCCACGTCGGCGGCGGCCATGCCGGTGAGGACCGCGAACGCCGCTCGGGCGGCGTCGAGCACCGGCGCGGCGGCCTCGGCGGCGACGTAGCCGCCGACTTCGGCTTCGTGGCGGGCGTGCCGGGCGGCGGCGTCCATGGCGGCGTAGCTCTGCCGCGAGCAGGCGGCGCTGTCCAAATGCAGCCCGGCGACCGGCGGACGCGCCGCGCGCCAGGCGTCGGCGAGGCTCATTTGATGGCGAGGGACACGCCGAAATCACCAGCCGCGTCCGTCCACCACCGCCGCCGGCGCAGCCCTGCGGCGGCCAACTCGGCGGCCACCTGCTCCGGCCGGAACTTGCAGGATACCTCGGTGAGCATCTCCTCCCCGGCCGCGAAGTCGACAGCCAGGTCCAGCGCCCCGATCACGACGTGCTGAGCGTGACTGGCCCGCAGCCACATCTCGATGCGCTGATCCGTCGCGTTCCAGCGCGCCACATGGGCAAACGCGTCCAGGTCGAAGTTCGCCCCCAGCTCCCGGTTGACCACGGCGAGCACGTTGCGATTGAAAGCGGCTGTGACGCCTGCGGCGTCGTCGTAAGCACGTACCAGCCGTGCGGTGTCCTTGACCAGATCGGTGCCCAGCAACAGGCCGTCACCATCGCCCATCACCGCGGCAAGGCTCGCCAGGAACTCAGCGCGCGGCGCGCCGGTCAGGTTGCCGATCGTGGAACCGAGGAACACGAACAGCCGTCTGCCCCCCGCGGGGATCTCAGCAAGATGGTGCTCGAAATCCCCGCAGACGGCATGCACCTGCACCCCGGGGTAGTCCTGCGCGACGGCCTCCCCCGCCATCTCCAACACCCCGGCGTCGACGTCGAACGGGACGAATCGGTGCAGCGTACCCGTGCCCTGCAGAGCGTCCAGCAACATCCGGGTCTTGGCCGAGGTGCCGCTGCCCAACTCGACCAGGGTGTCCGCGCCGGACAGCGCCGCCACCTCCGCAGAGTGGTCACGCAGGATCTCCGCCTCGGCGCGGGTCGGATAGTACTCGGGCAGCCGGGTGATCTGATCGAACAGCTTGCTGCCGGTGTCGTCGTAGAACCATTTGGGCGGCAACGATTTCGGATGCTGCCGCAGGCCGTATCTGACGTCGTCGCACAGCGCGGTGCGGGCAGCGTCGGCCGCCAGGTGGTTGGACAGCGAGACCGTGCCGGATGCAGCACCGACCGTATCGAACCCCATCATCAACTTCCTTCCAATGCGGTGACACTGACCTCGCCGTCATGGACGTCGACCAGGTGCCGGTCGGGTATGTCCACCCAGCGGGGGTCGTCGTCGTAGGGTTCGCTGGCCAGCACCACGCCGTCGGCGCCGTGCAGCATCGACAGGGTGTCCCCCCAGGTGGTGGCCAGCATTCGGGAACCGTTGGCGGCCACAATGTTCAGCCGCGCTTGCCGATCAGCCGAGCCGACCTCGGCGATCACGTCACCGAGCGACTCCACCCCTCGTTCGAAGATGGTCGAGGCCAGAATCGCGCTGTCGCATATGGATTCGGCCCCCGCGCACGTGGGCAGCACCTCGACGTTCACCACGCCGTTGTGTGACAGTAGCCAGTCTCCGTCGGTGAACGGCGCGGTGGCGCTCGCCTCGATCGGCATGCCGACCGTTGCCGAGCGCACCGCGGCCACCACACAATGACTCGACAACGCCGGCGCCACCGACGCGAACGAGGTGTCGCCCCACAGTGGCGAGGCACTGCGCCAGCGCCGTGGAACATCACCTCCCGAGACGTCGAAAAACCCGGCGCCCCAACCGTCGGCGTTGAGCAGCCCGTGCCGCTGTCGGCGCGGAGCATAGGACTGCACCAGCAGACCGCTCGGCGGTTCCAGGATCAACT
Organism: Mycobacterium sp. IDUB_21; assembly: GCF_055419425.1. Classification (NCBI taxonomy): domain Bacteria; kingdom Bacillati; phylum Actinomycetota; class Actinomycetes; order Mycobacteriales; family Mycobacteriaceae; genus Mycobacterium; species Mycobacterium sp. IDUB_21. The sequence goes on from NZ_JBVAXQ010000016.1 coordinate 20,110, forward strand.
CGGCCAGCGAACGCGGCCTGCCCAGCCAGCCCAGGTGCCGGCACATTCAGACGTCCCAGGCCAGTCGGACACCGGCGAAGATCTGCCGCCGGTAGGGGTGGTCCCAGTTGCGAAAGCTCGGCCGCAGGATCTCGGGCGCGACCGCCCACGATCCGCCGCGCAGCACCCGGTAGTCGCCGCCGAAGAATGGTTCCGAATAGCGTTGGTAGATCATCGGCGCGAAGCCCGGCCACGGTCGCAGCGGTGAACTCGTCCACTCCCAGACGTCGCCGAGCAGCTGTTCGGCCCCGTACGCCGACGCGCCGTTGGGGTACGCCCCGATCGGAGCCGGACGCAGTGCCGCTCCGCCGAGGTTGGCCAGCTCGGCTGATGGCTCCGCACAGCCCCACGGTTGGCGGCGTCGCCTACCGGCGACCGGGTCCCACGCGCAGGCCTTCTCCCATTCGATCTCGGTGGGCAGCCGAGCACCCGCCCAGGCCGCGTACGCCTGCGCCTCGAAGTAGCTGACGTGTTGCACCGGTTCGTGGTCGGGAAGGTCCTCCTCGCGGCCGAACCGGGTCCGGGAGAAGTGGTCTGGGCTCCAGAACTGCGGTGCGGTCAACTCGGCCTGCACCCGGTGGTTCCATCCGCGCTCGCTCCACCACCGGGGTTGGCGGTAGCCGCCGTCGTCGATGAACGCCCGCCATTCGCGGTTGGTCACCGGCACCCGACCGATCCGGAATGCCGCTACCTCGGCGCGGTGCGCCGGCCGCTCGTTGTCGAGCGCGAACGGCTCATCCATGATGTCGACGCCGAGCACGAATTCCCCGCCGGGCACCAGCACGGAGGTTCCGGCCAGTTCGGGCCGACCGGCCGGCAGCGGGTGCCCCGCATCGAGCAGGGGTGCGCCGGTGCGCAGGTTCAGCGCCTGCAGCATGGTCTCGTCGTGCTGGTGTTCATGACTGAGCACCAGTCCGAACACGAAACCGGCCGCAGCATCGTCGGGCAGCGCGTCCAGTTCGTCGAGCACCTTGGAACGCACTGTGGCGCAATATTTCCGGGCTTGCTCCGGTGCCAGCAGCGGCAGTTCGGCGCGGTTGGCCCGCGGATGGATGAAGGCGTCGTAGAGGCCCTCGACATCCGCCGGAAGCATCGACGGCCGGGCCGGATCCCCGCCCCGCAGCAGCCACAGCTCCTCCTGCTGACCGATGTGGGCCAGGTCCCACACCAAGGGACTCATCAGCGGGTCATATTGGCGGTGCAGTTCGCTGTCGTCGAAGTCGACCAGCGCCAGGGTGCGGTCCCGTGCCCGGGCCAAGTCGCGGGACAGCGTGTCGGCTCTGCTCACGACTGCCTTCGCGCCAGCCGGGCCACCATCGCGGCGACACCGGTCTTCGCCGCCTCGTCGGCGACATCGTCGGCCGGGCAGCGCGCCTGTTCGACCATCCCGACCAGCCGGTCCATCCCGTCGCGCAAGGACGCCGGCGCCTGATCGGCCACCAACCCCACGCACCGACGGGCGGCCGTGTGCAGGCGCGGGTCGGCCAGGCCGGTCCGGGCGGCGACGTCCCAGGCGGTCGCGACGGGTTCGACGGCTTCGGCGGCGGCGCCGGCGGTGGCCGGGTCGTCGAGCAGGGTCACCAGGGTGAAGACGATCGCCGGCCAGAGCGCGTCGCCGACACTGTCGAGGTAGCGGATCTCCAGCCACCCGCGTGGGCGTACCGGCGGGAACAACGTGGTCAGGTGGTAGTCGAGATCGCCGACCCCGGCGCGGCGGCCGCCCAGCAACACCCGCCCGTCGGCCCAGTCGGCGAACGGCACGTAGCGGCTGACCGGGATGGCCTCCGGGGCCTGTACCAGCATCACCGGCGCCTTCAGCGCGTACCGCGCCCAGTCCGAAGCGGGGTCGGTGCCGTCAAGGCCGAGAACGGGGCCGCAGCGCGCGGAGTCCAACCGGCTCCACACCCGTTGCCGGGTGGAACGCCAGCCGGAGAATTCCCCGCCCAACAGCGGGGAGTTGGCGGCGATCGCGACCATCGTCGGGCCCAGCGCATGTGCCAGCCACACCCGCTCCGCCCAGCCGGACCGCGGACCGGCGTCCAGGTTGAGTTGGACCGACGCCGTCGACGTCATCATCGCCGCACCGGCCGAGCCGGTGTGACTGGCGGCGAAGAACTGCTCCATCGCGGCGTAGCGCGCGCCGGGATTGACCCGATTCGCCGGACGCAGCGGATCGGCGCCCAGCAGCACCAGGCCCAACCCCGCCTCGGCGAACGCCGACCGCAGCACCGCTTGATCGGCGGCCATCGCCTCGATCGCGGCGACCGCACCCATCACAGGTGGGCTGGATAGCTCCACCGCACCGCCGGGTTCCACGGTGACCCTGCTGCCGCCCGGCAACGCCGGCGGGGACTGCAGCACGTCGCCGATCTCGGCCCAACTCGGGCGGCGGAGCGGATCGGCCGGATCGAAGCAGTGCGCCTCGATCTCCAGGCCCACCCGGCCCAGCGGCGCGTCGGTCAGGCAGCGGTCGGCGATGTATTCGGCGGCGTCCAGGGCGCCGGACAGTTCAACGTCGCCGGGGCAAGGCTCATCGGCGCGGGACAGTTGTGTCGCCGCGGCGAGCGCCATAGATCAACCCCTCCGCCTAATCGATCTTCTCGACGCTACCGGAGTCCTCCGACAAAATGACTCCCGTTTACTGGCCCAGGGAGTTCTGCATCGCCCCGGCCAGCACATTCACCGCCGGCCCGGCATTGCCGGACTGGCAGGCCTTGGCCTGCAACAACACGTTCGCCCGCAGCCGCGTCTGGTTGAAACAGCGCCGGTCGGTGCCGGCCTCCTGTTTGGTCCAGGCGGCGTCGGCTGCGGCGGCCGGCCCGCCCTCGAACGCCCACACCTGCGTGGTGCCGTCGTCCAGGTGCATCGCGGTGGTGCGCCCCGAGCACCCGGCGGTGCGGTCGGTGATCCGGTGGAAGGCCGCAGCGGCAGCGTCGTCGGTGGCGAACACCCCCACCGCCTGTTTGACGAAGTGCGTCTGGTCGGCGGCCGAGGTCTGGGTGACGGCACTGTTGAACGAAGCCAGGTCGGGATCGTTGTAGACCTCGGGCAGGCCGATGTCGGCCCAGTTGTTGCAGGCCGGGTCATCGACCCAGAACGCCTGGAACGGCTGGCCGGACACCGCCTCGAAGCCCATCGGCGCTCCGACGATGTTGCCGACCGACCCTTTCGGCAGCACCGCGTAGGACACCACGCCCGGTTCGGAGGGCCGTGCCGCGACGGCCGGGGCGACCGCAGTGCCCCCGGCGGCCAGACCCAGGCCCGCCGCCACCAACGCCGCGGCGGCCCGCACGTTAAACCTTCGCCGAAACGGTGAAGTCGGTGTTGCCGCGGGTGGCTCTCGAGTACGGGCACACCTCGTGGGCCTGCGCCATGAGATCGTCGGCGATGGCCTGTGACACACCCGGCAGATGCCCGATGATGGTTCCGGTCAGGCCGAACTCTTCGGTGGCGACGTCCTTGCCCAGAGCAACCTGGATGGTGACGTCGGTGGCATCGTCGAGCGCGACGGCGGACCGGCGCGCCACCAGCCGCAGCGCGCCCAGGAAACACGCGGCGTAACCGGCGGAGAACAGTTCCTCGGGGTTGGTGCCCTCACCGGTGCCGCCCAGCTCACGGGGCGGGCGGGTGTCCATGTCGATGCGGCCGGTCGCGGAGCGGACGTGGCCGTCCCGGCCACCGCCGGTCGCGGTCGACTCGGTGGCGAAAACGATGTTGATACTCATGGACTCGATCATGCCAGGCCGGCGGCCCGACCGTCAGGCAAGGTTGGCCCGCACCCCGGCCTCCACGGCGCGCCCCAGATCCGGGTCGACGTTGTGCCAGTACTCGAACACCCGCGACAGCACCGGCTCGCGTACGCCCGCCGAGACGTGCCCAATGATGTTGGCGGCCAGTCGTTCCCGCTCATCTTCACCGAGGACGTGACGGACCAGAGTTCCGGCTTGGCCGAAGTCGTCGTCGTCCTCGCGCAGCGTGTATGCCGCGCGCACCATGTCTCCGTCGGCGTGCCAGCGCACTTCGGCCGCGCGGGCCGGGTCGGCTTTGGGACCGCCCTCCGAGTTCGGCGCATACACCGGGTCCGTCGTGTTGCGGAATCGCATGGCGCCGTCCTTGGAGTAGCTGTGCACGTCAACCTTGGGTGTGTTGACCGGCAGTTGGCTGTAGTTCGTCCCGATCCGGGCGCGGTGGGCATCGGCGTAGGCGAACCCGCGGGCCAGCAGCATCTTGTCCGGGCTCAGGCCGGTGCCGGGCACCATGTTGTTGGGCTGGAACGCAGACTGCTCGATCTCGGCGTGGTAGTCGCTGACGTTGCGGTCCAGCGTCAGCTTGCCGACATCGATCAGCGGGTAGTCGCCATGCGGCCACACCTTGGTCAGATCAAATGGGTTGTACCGGTAGGTCTTCGCCTCCTCGAACGGCATGATCTGCATCTTCAGCGTCCAACTCGGATACTCACCGCGCTCGATCGCCTCATACAGGTCCCGCTGGTGGTAGTCGGCGTCGGCGCCGGCCAACCGGTCGGCCTCCTCCTGGGGGAGGAAGTCGTTACCTTGATCGGTGATGAAGTGGTATTTGACCCAGAAGATCTCACCGGCGGCGTTGATCCAGCTGTAGGTGTGGCTGGAGTAGCCGTTCATGTGGCGCCAGTTCTTCGGGATGCCCCGATCCCCCATCAACCAGGTGACCTGGTGGGCCGACTCCGGCGAGAGGCTCCAGAAGTCCCACTGCATGTTGTGGTCGCGCAGGTTGCTGGCCGCGAGGCGCTTCTGGGAGCGGATGAAATGCTGGAATTTCATCGGGTCGCGCATGAAGAAGACCGGGGTGTTGTTGCCGACCATGTCGAAGTTGCCTTCAGACGTGTAGAACTTCGTCGCGAAGCCGCGCGGGTCCCGCCAGGTGTCTGGACTGCCCCGTTCGCCGGCGACGGTGGAGAACCTGGTCAGCGTCTCGGTTTTGGCGCCCGGCGCAAATACCGCGGCCCTGGTGTACCTGCTGACGTCCGCGGTGACCTCGAAATGCCCGAATGCCCCGCCGCCCTTGGCATGCGGCTGACGTTCCGGGGTGCGCTCCCGGTTGAACATCGCCATCTGCTCGATCAGGTAGTGGTCCTGCAGCAGGATGGGGCCATCCGGGCCGACCGTCAGCGACTTGTCGTCACTGGGCGCCGGAATGCCGGCATCGGTGGTGGTGTGGTGTTCGGTCATCGGTCTGTCTCCTTTTGACTCGAAGCGCTTGGCTCAAAGCCTTTGGGCTCAGAGCGGTTGACTCAGAGCGCCCGCGAGTGTGCGGTTTCATTCGCGTCAGCGGCAGAACCCGTATGAAACCGCACACTCGACGGCTCTCGCGGATTACCGGTGCGGCGGGGCGGCCGGCGGCGCCGGATGCGCCGGGGCCGGTGGTGGCGGCCCGCCCGGGCCACCCGGACCGTTACCCGGACCGGCGGGCCGGAAACCGGGCCAACCCGGTTCGTTGCCCGGACCGGCAGGCCCGAAGCCCGGGCCCATCGCCGGACCGTGATGCATCATGCACGGCCCGTGATGGTGCCCGTGCCAACCGCCATCCTTGAGGTAGGCGCCTGCGCAGAAGAGCACCGCGGCGATGAAGACGGTTCCGGCGACGATCACCACCCACGCGGCGGCCTGGTACAGCCGATTCGGCTTGGCCTGCGGCGGTGGCGGCGGCGGTGACGTCGGCTGGGGTACTGGTGTTTCGGTCATTCGCCCAATCATGCCTGAGAACCACGCCAGCCGCCGCCCTTCTCCGAGGGCGGCGACTGGTTGCTCGTGACCGGACTGGTTATCGGCCCGGCTTGGGCGCCGGGAGCTGGCTGACCGACGGCGGAACCTCGCTGGGTCCCGGGCTTTCCGCACCCGGCGGAGGAGCCATCGGGCCGGGCCCGCGCTGGGGACCCTGGTGGAACCCGTTCTGGAACATCGCGTGGTGGCCGTGATGCCCGTGATGGCAGTGATGCCCGCGCGGGCCTCCCTTGCCGGCCCAGACGCCGGCGAAGAAGATCGACGAGACGATGAAGACGATCCCGGCGACGATGGCGACCCAGGCGGCGAATCGGTAGACCCAGTACGGCTTGGGCTCGACCGGGCCGGGCGGCGCCGAGGTGGTGGTGGTTTCAGGTGTTTCGCTCATGGTTGACATGGTGCGCAGCCAAACTCCCGACACCGCTAGGTCTTGGCTATGCGTCGGCTATGAGCCACGGCGCGGGAATCTGCCGGGTCAGGGCCCGGAGCCGTCGGCCCCCGCCCCGGTGGCCCCGTCACCGCCGGGGCCACCGTTGCCGCCGCGGCCCAGGTTGCCGCCCGCGCCGCCGTTGCCACCGTTTCCGCCGCCTCCGGTCGGGTTGTCGGCCCCGGCGCCACCGTTGCCGCCATCGCCGCCAGGCCCGTACGGGTCAGCCCCCGGGCTGCCGTCGGGGGACGTGACGGTGCCATCTCCGTTGGCGCCTGCCGATCCGCCGGCCCCACCGAAGCTCGAGTCGCCACCGGCGCCACCGTCGCCACCGGCACCCACCATCCCGCCGGAACCGGCCACCCCGACGACACCGCCGGCACCGTCGCCGCCATCGCCGCCCAGGGCGCCGCCGCCACCGAGGCCACCACTGCCGCCGATTCCATCCACGCCGGTCGTGGCTCCCGGTGCGGTAGCCGAGCCGCCGGCGCCACCGCGGCCACCATCGCCCCCGACGCCCGCCGCGCCGGCATCGGTGCCGGCTTGTCCTGCACCCTCGTCGGTCCCCGCTACACCGTCCGCACCATCGATTCCAGCACCGGCGTTTCCACCCTGGGCGCCGTCGCCGCCGCTGCCGGCATCGCCACCGTTGCCGAGGTTCGCACCGCCGGAGCCACCGTTGCCCCCGGCGCCGCCGTTGCCGCCGTTGTCGCCCGGAGTCGCCGGCGCGCCGTCTGATCCGGCGGTACCGCTCCCGCCGTCACCACCGACACCGCCGTCGCCGTAGGCGCCGCCGCTGCCACCGTTGCCACCGGCACCGCCGTTGGTACCGGGCGGTGCGGCCGGGTCCGTCGACGCGTCATAGCCGTCGCCGCCGTCGCCACCGTTGCCGACCGCGGTTGTCGGGGTGGGTGCCGAGCCGGCAGCCCCGCCGGCCGCGACAGTCGTCCCGTCCCCGCTGGCTCCTCCGGCGCCGCCCGCCCCGCCCGCGCCCACGTTGCCGCCGGAACCGCCATCCCCGCCGGCGCCGAGGCCGCCGCCGGAACCGGCCACGTCGTAATCGCCGTCGGCGCCGTCACCGCCGTTGCCCGGGGTGCCCCCCACGCCACCGGTCCCGCCGGTGCCGCCGTCCCCGCTCAAGCCAGAATTCCCGGAGCCACCCGCGGCGACCGCGCCGCCGGCCCCGCCTGTGCCGCCGGTTCCACCGCGGCCGCCCGTACCGCCGGACCCGCCGTCCTGACCTTGTCCGCCCGGAACGGTCGCGTTCGCCCCGTCCGCGCCGGCCCCGCCGCCACCGCCGGTTCCGCCGGCACCGCCCGTACCGCCGGCACCGCCGTCGCCGGCAACGGAGCCACCGAGGCCGCCGGTCCCTCCTGTTCCGCCGGTGCTCCCGATCGACCCCGCCTCGCCGGCGCCACCTGCGGTGGTGGTGTCGGCTCCATCAGCCCCCGGCCCGCCGTTGCCGCCCGTCCCGCCCGCGCCGCCGTTGCCGTGGTCTCCGCCGTTGCCCCCGTTGCCACCCGTGCCGCCCGAAGCGTTCACGGCCGTGGCGTGGTATCCGGTCCCGCCGATGCCGCCGTTGCCGCCCAACGGCGAGGTGCCGCTGCTCCCGGTCTCGCCGGCGATGCCGGTTCCGGCCAGCCCGCCGGTGCCCGCAGCACCGCCGCCGCCACCGGCGCCGATCGCGCCCGAGTCACCACCGTCACCACCGGTGCCGCCGGTCAGGGTGGCAGCGTTGCCACCGGCGCCGTCCCCACCGTCGCCACCCACACCTGCGCGGCCACCGGCGCCACCGGTTCCGCCGTCGCCGTTGCCACCCGCCCGGCCGGAGATGCTGCCGCCGGCTCCACCGGCACCGCCGGTACCGCCGAGCCCACCGGCAGCACCATTGCCGCCGTTGCCGCCCGCGGTGCCGGTTCCGTCGTCGACGCCGCTCTGGCCGGTCAGTCCCGTCCCGCCGGCTCCACCGGCGCCCCCGAGGCCGCCGACGCCACCCGCTCCGCCGGCGCCGCCCACCCCGAAGAGGATGCCGCCGTTACCACCGGGGCCACCGTTGCCGGCTCGACCACCTGCGCTCCCGTCGCCGCCGATCCCGCCCGCCGTGGCGGCCGGGTTCCCGGCAGCACCGGCTGCGCCGTTCCCGCCGACACCACCGTTGCCGCCGTTGCCCGACGCACCGATGGCGAACAGGTCGACGGGGGGATTGCTGGCACTGTTGCCACCGGCCCCACCATTGCCGCCCACACCGCCGTTGACGGTGAGGATGCCGTTACCGCCGGCGCCGCCGTCGCCGCCATTGCCCCACCACTCACCGCCGTGGCCACCGTTGCCGCCGGCAGCGCCGGCACCGCCGGAACCTCCGTCGCCGCCGTTGCCGATCCCGCCGGTGTTGCCACCGTTTCCACCGGCCACACCCGGGAGGTCGGAGTTCCAGCCGGCGCCACCGTCACCGAAGAACAGGCCGCCCATTTCGCCGTCGGGGTCATCCGCAGACGTCCCGTCGGTGCCGTCACAGATCAGGCCGCACGCACCCATCGGCGCGGTCAGCGGGGCGAACCACTGGTTGATCTGGGCGTCAACCTGCATACCGAACGGGCTGTTGATCCAGTTCTCCAGCGTCGTGTGCAGCGGCAGGTAGAAGTAGGTCTGCCACGCCTCGGCGAACCAGTCGCCGGAGGCGGCCATCGACCCGGGATCCGCGGCGGCCAGGCCGGTGTTCGCCGCGTCGTCGAGACCGGCGGGGCCCACCAGGTCCACCAGCCAGCCGAACTCGTCGGCCCGCACTGTCGGCGCGACGAGCAGCGAAACCGGCTGCGTCATACCGAAAGCCAGGAAAGCGCCCACCGCCGTTCCCATTCCGAGCAGACGGCCGCGGTGTTCCCGGGTACGGCGCCTACCGGTCATCTCGTTACCCCGTATCTGCGTGGTGACCGGGGCAACCGAGGTCAGCACCGCCCAGTCGATGAGTTCTGTCCGGTTAGCCGGGTGAACCATCCTGTCCCTGACCCCCGGCACCGTTACCGCCGCTACCGCCGTCGCCGCCGAGCCCGAAGACACCGCCGTTACCGCCATTGCCGCCGTTGCCGCCGACGCCGCCGGAAGCCGTATTGGTGGCGCCCGCGCCGCCCTGCCCGCCGTTGCCGGACGGCAGCGGCGCCGGCAATGCACCGTTACCGCCGTTGCCGCCGGGGGTGAGACCGGTACCACCGGTGCCGCCGGCTCCGCCGAGAACACCGTTGCCACCGTCGCCGCCATTGCCGCCATTGCCGTTACTGCCGGTGAACGTGCCGGCGGCGCCGTCGCCGCCGTCGCCACCGATGGCCCCGGCGCCGCCCTTACCGCCGGTGCTGCCGGAGCCCTGGGTACCCGCGGTGCTGCCCGCGGTGGAGCCGCCGGCGGCGCCATTGCCGCCGTTGCCACCCTGGCCAGCCGCGCCCGCGCTACCGCCGTCGCCGCCGGCGCCGAGCCCGCCGTTCGAGCCGGCCACACCGGTCACCCCGGTCGCACCGTCGCCGCCGGAACCGGCATTGCCGCCGATGCCGCCCTGACCGCCGGAACCGCCGTTGCCGTTGCTGCCGACGGTGCTTCCGGTTCCGGCATTTCCACCGATGCCACCTGAGCCACCAAGCCCACCGGACCCGCCGGCACTGCCGCCTTGACCGGCGCCGGAGGCGATTCCCGAAGTTCCCGCGGTGCCGTTGTAGCCCGCTCCGCCGTCGCCACCCAGACCGCCGCTGCCACCGGAGCCGGCATTGCCACCGGTACCCGTCGCGGCCTGGGCGCCGGTGCCGGCGAGTTCCTTGCCACCCACGCCGCCGTTGCCGCCCGTGCCGCCGGAACCACCCTGCCCGCCATTGCCGCCGCCTGTGCCGGCGACCGTGCTGGAGGTGCCGGCCGCGCCATTGGCGCCTATGCCGCCGCCGCCACCGGTGGCGCCGTTGCCACCGAGACCGCCGGAACCGGCAGCACCCGAGGTGGAACCACCATTACCGCCGGAACCACCGTTGCCCCCGGAACCACCACTGCCCCCGGCAGCACCATCACCGGAAGCCGCCACCACCCCGGCATTGTCGACACCCGCGGTACCCGAACCACCCGCACCACCGTTGCCGCCCTTACCGATATTGCCGCCATCACCACCACTGCCACCGTTACCACCCGAAACACCAGGCGCAGCACCACTAGTCGACGGGTCATACCCAGCACCACCGCCACCACCATTGCCCGCCGGACCCGACACACCCGCACCGGCATTGCCCACCGTGCCGCCATTACCGCCGGCCGCACCCGCAGCACCACCCTGCGACGAATCACCACCGTTGCCACCATCACCACCACCACCGGAATTACCCGAACTGTTGAGCTGACCGGCCAGACCCTGCGCGCCCGCGCCACCATCACCACCGGTGGCCCCAGCCCCGCCATCACCGCCATGACCACCAAGACCGACCCCACCGGTGTTGCCGCTCCCACCGGCGGCCACCCCACCCCCGGCACCGCCGTTGCCCCCGGCGCCACCGTTACCGGCCGCACCCGCGCTACCACCATTGCCACCATCACCGCTGCCGCTATTGGCGAACGAACCGGCCAAACCGGCCGCACCCGCACCGGCAGCCCCACCATCGGCACCCGAGCCCCCGGCACCACCGACGCCGCCATTACCGGAAGTCGAACCACCCAGGCCACCGGCACCACCGTTGCCACCCGACCCGCCACCGGTACCCGACGTGCCGGCATCACCGGCCACCGTCGCCGCAACACCAGCCGCACCCGCAGTGCCCGAACCACCCACACCGCCCGCGCCGCCCTGGCCGATATTGCCGCCATTACCACCACTGCCACCGTTGCCACCCGAAACACCAGCCCCAGCACCAGAATTAGCCGCCGACGGGTCATAACCAGCACCACCAACACCACCATTGCCCGCCGGACCCGACACACCCGCACCAGAGTTACCGGTGTTCGCCGACCCGCTGCCGTCACCGTTGGCGCCGCCGCTGCCACCGGTGCCTCCCTGAGACGAATCACCACCATTGCCGCCGTTGCCGCCGGCACCCGATGCGCCTTCGGAACCGGCGACTCCCGCGGCGCCGGCCGCTCCGGCACCGCCGTTGCCGCCCTTGGCCGCATCACCACCGTCACCACCGACTCCACCGGATCCATCGGTTCCGGCCGCTGCTCCCGACGTCGACCCGCCGGCGCCGCCGGCCCCGCCCTGGCCACCGGAACCGGCCGAACCGGCACCACCACCGTTGCCGCCACCGCCCAGGCTGCCGCCGGTGTCCGAACCACCCGCCACGCCCGAGACTCCACCGGTACCCGCGGCACCGCCACCGGCGTTGCCGCCGCCACCGCCGGCACCACCGGAAGCACCATTTCCGTTGGCGCCCACCGTTCCTGCGGCACCGGATGTGACCGTACCCGCGGCCCCACCGTTGCCACCCGTACCACCGGATCCGCCCGCGCCGCCGGTGCCGCCATTACCACCGGACGCACCATTGGTCAGTGCCGAATTGTCGGTGCCGGCGGCGCCTATGCCGCCGCCGCCACCGGTGGCGCCGTTGCCACCGAGACCGCCGGAACCGGCAGCACCCGAGGTGGAACCACCATTACCGCCGGAACCACCGTTGCCCCCGGAACCACCACTGCCCCCGGCAGCACCATCACCGGAAGCCGCCACCACCCCGGCATTGTCGACACCCGCGGTACCCGAACCACCCGCACCACCGTTGCCGCCCTTACCGATATTGCCGCCATCACCACCACTGCCACCGTTACCACCCGAAACACCAGGCGCAGCACCACTAGTCGACGGGTCATACCCAGCACCACCGCCACCACCATTGCCCGCCGGACCCGACACACCCGCACCAGAATTACCGGCACTGCCGCCATTACCGCCGGCCGCACCCGCAGCACCACCCTGCGACGAATCACCACCGTTGCCACCATCACCACCACCACCGGAATTACCCGAACTGTTGAGCTGACCGGCCAGACCCTGCGCGCCCGCGCCACCATCACCACCGGTGGCCCCAGCACCACCATCACCGCCATTGCCGCCAATACCATTACCCCCGGCAATGCCACCGCCACCGGAAGCCACCCCACCCCCGGCACCGCCGTTGCCCCCGCCACCACCAGCGCCGGCCGCACCCGCGCTACCACCATTGCCACCATCACCGCTGCCGCTATTGGCGAACGAACCGGCCAAACCGGCCGCACCCGCACCGGCAGCCCCACCATCGGCACCCGAACCGCCGGCACCACCGACGCCGCCATTACCGGAAGTCGAACCACCCAGACCACCAGCACCACCGTTGCCACCCGACCCGCCACCGGTACCCGACGTGCCGGCATCACCGGCCACCGTCGCCGCAACACCAGCCGCACCCGCAGTGCCCGAACCACCCACACCGCCCGCGCCGCCCTGGCCGATATTGCCGCCATTACCACCACTGCCACCGTTGCCACCCGAAACACCAGCCCCAGCACCAGAATTGGCCGCCGACGGGTCATAACCAGCACCACCAACACCACCATTGCCCGCCGGACCCGACACACCCGCACCAGAGTTACCGGTGCCGCCTGCCGATCCCGCGGTGCCCGTGCCACCGGTACCGGCCGCACCGCCGCCGCCGGCGCCGCCTCCGCTGACACCGGAATCCCCACCGTTACCGCCATTGCCGCCGGCACCGAGCGCACCACCGGACCCGGCCACCCCGGCTACTCCGGCCGCTCCCGCACCACCGGTACCGCCCTTGGCCCCGTTGCCGCCATCACCGCCGGCACCGCCGGACCCGTTGTTGCCACCGGAACCGCCGGCGGTGCTGCCACCGCCGCCGCCGGCACCGCCGTGGCCGCCGCCCCCGGCGTTGCCCGCCGCGCCGCCGTTGCCGCCTGCCCCGTTCTGGAATGCGAACGTCGTATCGCCCTGAGCGCCGTCGCCGCCGGCTCCGGCCGTGCCACCGCCACCTCCCTCACCGCCGTTGCCGCCGTTTCCGTTGGCGCCGACCGTGCTGTGGGCGCCGGTGCCCGCGTTGCCTCCGGCGCCGCCGGAACCGCCCTCACCACCGGTCCCGCCCTGGCCGCCGACCTGCCCGTCCGCACCGGCGGTTGCGCCCGCCAAGCCGGCGAAGCCGGAGCCACCCGCACCGCCGTTGCCGCCGAGACCGCCGCCACCGGCATTGCCGGCCGTCCCGGGCGCGCCCGCATCGAGGCTTTGCTGGTTGCCGGTCCAGTTGCCGCCATTACCGCCCTGCCCCCCGCCGCCGCCGGCACCACCATTGCCGCCGACACCGGTGAGGCTGCCGGTACCACCGGCGCCACCATTGCCGCCGTAGCCGCCGACGGCGCCATCACCGGCCGCCCAACCGCCGTTGCCGCCGTTGCCGCCGGACCCACCGCTGCCACCGGCGCCGCCATCCCCACCGTCACCGGCCAATTCAGCGGCAGCGCCGCCCATCCCGCCGCTTCCGCCGGTGGGCGCACCAGAGGTGAGTCCGGCCGCGAACATCTGGATCCCCGCCCCGCCCGCGTTGCCCGGAGTTCCCTGACCGAAGTTGTAACCATGGCCGCCGTTGCCGCCGTTGCCGCCGCCGAGGTCGAGTTCGCCTGTGGCGCCGTCGGACCCGGTGTGGCCGGTCGCGCTCAGACCACCAACACCGGCCGCACCCCCAACACCGCCCTGACCACCCAGCCCCGGATTGGCGCCACCACCACCGGCACCACCATCAACATTCGAACCGATCCCCGCAGCACCATCACCACCATTGCCCCCAGCACCGGACCGCCCACCATCACCGCCGGCGCCGCCGTCACCATTGACCCCTGCGCTGCCCCAACCAGCCACCTGGCCCCCGGCACCACCGGCACCGCCATTGCCACCGGAACCACCATTGCCGCCCAACCCCGCATCACCACCGGCACCACCACCGACCGCAAACGACGCATCCCCGGCGACACCATCACCCCCGACACCCCCAGCACCACCCACACCACCGTTGCCACCAGCGGCCCCACTGCCACCAACACCGAACAACCGCGACGTACTGCTACCCCCAGCACCCCCAGCACCACCATGGCCACCCGAATCACCCAAGCCCCCGACACCACCGGCCACACCAACCGCACCCACGGCCCCCACGCCGCCATCACCACCCACACCACCGTCGCCACCACCGGCAAACAACCAGCCCACCCCGGCACCACCGGCACCCCCAGCACCGCCGGTGACATCGACATCACCGACACCCCCAGCACCCCCAGCACCACCGGAACCCATAAACGAGCCACCCACACCACCATCACCACCAGCTAGACCCGCACCACCAGCCCCGCCGGCACCACCATCGCCGAACCACCCCGCAGCGCCACCATCACCACCAGCGACACCACTCAACGAACCGGCATAACCCGACCCGCCATCACCCAACAACCAGCCGGCGGCACCACCATCAGGAGACTCCGCCGTCCCAACCGCACCATCACCAATCGCATAGGACCCCAGCAGCGCATTGATGACCCCATTGACCTCCAACCCCAACGACGAGTTGATCCACCCCTCAACACCCTCATGCCACGGCACATACACAGACTCCTCAAACCACGGTCCCCAATCAGCCGACCCCCAATCCGAGGACTCCACCGCCGACCCCACCGGCGCGAACAAATCCATCAACCAATCCACATCACCCCCATCCGCACGAGCCACACCACCCAACGGCCCCAACCCCAACGCCAAAAACGCACCCACCACCGAACCCGCACCAACCACCCGCCGACAACCCCGACCCCGACCCTGACCCACACGCCGCCCACGAGCCATCGCGATTGCCTCCTGCTTCGAGCTGAAAAGTCACTGAAATGACCCTTAATAAACGTCAAGCTAGCCGACCACGGGGGGAATTTTATGAAGTTCGTCACTTATTTTCGGACAATTTTCCGCGCGCGTGTTCGCGGACTGCCCAGGTCATCGATTTCCGCAGGTCAGATGGTGGGTAGCGGCGGCAGAGGGCGCTCCGTCAGGGGTTCCGCGACTCCCCGAAGCCCGGTGTGAATTCAGGTTTACCCCAGGCTTGGCACGGTGGGGTATCAGCGGAGGACCGCCAATGGCGGCCGCGATCAGCCCGGTGCGCCGGCTTTGCCGGGGCCGCCGCCGGCGCCGGCGCCGAGAGTTCCGCCGGCCTCACCGTCGTGGCCATAGACGAGGTTCTGCAGCAGCCCGACGGGCCCGCCCGGCACACCGGCCACACCGCCAGTGCCACCCGCGCCGGCCGCGCCGCCGTCTCCACCGATGCCGGCGGCACCGCCACTGCCAACTTGGCCGGATGTCCCGTGCGCGGCGGCACCGGGCGCGCCGCCCGTCCCGCCGTTACCGCCGGTGCCCCCGGCGCCACCCTGACCGCCGATGCCACCATTACCGCCGCTCCCAGCGGTCAGCGTGCCCGCAACGGATATCGTCGCGGTGGCGTTGCCGCCGTTCCCGCCGGCGCCGCCCGCCGCGCCGGCAGCACCGGTGCCACCGGTACCCCCGGCACCGCCGGTCCCGCCGGTCCCGCCGTTACCGGAGATCGAGCCGCCGGCGCCCCCGGCTCCGCCGGTGCCGCCGAGTCCGCCGGTCCCGCCGACCGCGGCCGGTCCGGGCGCCCCACCGGCGCCCCCGATGTTGCCGTTGCCGCCGGTCGCCGAGCCCACAAGCCCGAGCAGTCCGTTGGTGGCATTCCCCCCGGCGCCACCGGCTCCGCCTGCGGCGCCGATACCGCCGGTGCCGCCGGCTCCGCCGTTGCCGGCCGCATTGGCGCTGGAGACCGCGGTGATCAAGCCGCTGGCACCGCCCCCGGCACCGCCTTTGCCGCCCACCTGCCCGGACGTGGCCGTCGACGTGGGAGCGGAGCCGTTGGTGGCGTCCTTCTGGCCGAGCACGCAGAGACCGAACGCGGTAACCGCGCAGCTTTGATTGGCCCCGTTGGCACCGGGCGCCGCCTGCCCGGCCGGCGCAGGTTGCGTCCCGGTGGTCCCGGTGCCGCCTTGACCGCCGTTGCCCCCGGCACCGCCGTCACCGATGTTGCCGCCGGCGCCGCCGTTGCCCCCCTTACCGCCGGTGCCGGCGGCGGTGGTGGCCGCGACCCCTTGACCGCCGCCACCGCCGTTGCCGACCGAACCGGTCGGGCTGGCCCCGGACTGTCCTGCCGAACCGGCGTCAGAACCACTGCCCCCGGGTTGCCCACCGTTGCCGCCGAAGGTCGAATTGCCGCCGTTGCCGCCATTGCCGCCGGCACCGAGGCTGCCGCCGGATCCGACCACCCCGGTCACCCCCGCCGCGCCGCGAAAGCCGGTACCACCGGCCGCCCCGGCGCCACCGTTACCGCCGTCCCCGCCGACGCCGTGCGCGCCACCCGTACCGCCGGCCGTGGTGCCGCCTCCCCCGCCGACGCCACCGTTGCCGCCGTTGCCCGCCGCGCCGGCCTCCCCACCGTTGCCGCCGCCACCGAGGCTGCTCCCGGCGTCGGAGCCACCGGCCACCCCGGACGTCCCGAACGCACCGTTGCCCCCGGTACCGCCATTGCCGCCGCCACCACCGTCACCACCGCCACCACCGGCGCCGTTGATCCCGACCGTGCTGTTGAAACCGGTGCCCGCATTACCGCCGCCACCGCCGGCACCACCCTGTCCACCGTCGCCCGCGGCCCCGCCCGCCTCGCCGTCTCCGCGGCTGAGTCCGGACACGCCGGCCTGCCCGACGTAGCCCGCGCCACCCTGCCCGCCGGAACCGCCCTGGCCGCCCAGGCCACCGTTGCCGGCTGTGCCGGGCGATTGCGGAGTGCCGTTGCCGGTGCCGTTGCCACCGTTGCCGCCCAGACCGCCGTGGCCACCTGCGCCGCCGACACCCCCGGCCCCGGTCTGACTGCCCATACCGCCGACGCCCCCGGCACCGCCGTCACCGCCGTCGCCGCCCTTGCCGCCGGCGAAGCCGCCGTTCCCGCCGTTCCCGCCGGATCCGCCGTTGCCGCCGACACCCCCGTTACCGCCGACACCGTTGAGAGCTGCGGCGTTACCGCCTGCGCCACCCTGGCCGCCGTCGGACCCAGCCGCGAACGCACCCGCAGTCACTGTGTCCCCGTTAAGGGCATCGGTTTGCGGTGCAACTCCCGACATGCCCGTGAGCGTGCCGCCGTAGCTGAATCCCGCCCCGCCGTTGCCGCCGTTGCCGCCGCCGAGGTCGAGTTCGCCGGTGGCGCCGTTGGTTCCGGTGTGGCCGGTCGCGCTCAGACCACCAACACCGGCCGCACCGCCAACACCGCCCTGACCACCCAGCCCCGGATTGGCGCCATCGCCACCGACACCACCATCAACTCGCCAAGCAACGCCGGAAGCACCATCACCACCATTGCCCCCAGCACCGGACCGACCACCATCACCGCCGGCGCCGCCGACACCATTGACCCCTGCGCTACCCCAACCAGCCACCTGGCCACCGGCACCGCCGGCACCACCATTGCCACCGGAACCACCATTGCCGCCCAGTCCCGCATCCCCACCATCGACCGCAAAGTTGCCGTCTGCGGCAACACCATCACCGCCGACACCCCCACCGCCACCGGAACCGCCCACACCGCCATCGCCACCAGCCCCACCAACACCGAACAACCGCGAGGTACTGGCCCCACCCACGCCTCCAGCACCACCGTTTCCGCCCGAATCACCCGCGGCCCCAACAGATCCCGTTAACCCAGCGGCACCCATCGCCCCAACACCGCCGGCAGCCCCCACGCCGCCGTCGCCGCCACCACTGAACAGCCACCCCACCCCGGCACCACCATCACCACCGGCGCCGCCGGCCGTATCGACATCACCAACACCCCCGGCACCACCAGCACCGCCCATGCCCATGAACGAGCCACCCACACCACCATCACCACCGGCGAAACCGGCGCCACCAGCCCCGCCGGCACCTCCATCGCCGAACCACCCCGCATCGCCACCGTCGCCACCGGCGACCCCGCTCAACGACCCGTCATAACCCGCCCCACCGTCACCCAGCAACCAGCCGGCGGCGCCGCCATCGGGAGAATCCACCGTTCCGGCCGCACCATCACCAATCGCAAACGACCCCAACAACGTATTGATCGCCCCACCGACCTGCATCCCCAGTGACGAGCTGATCCACCCCTCGACATCGGCATGGACCGGGGCATACACGAACTGCTCAAACCACACCCCCCAATCCAGGGCCTCCACATCCCAGCCACCCGATGAATCCACCGCCGACCCCACCGGCGCCCACAGATCCGACAACCAATCCACGTCACCGATATCCGCCCGAACCGGCACCGCCAACGGCCCCAGCCCGAACGCCAAAAACGCACTCACCACCGAACCCACACCCACCCGACGACGCCGACCACGAGTCATCTCGGTTACCTCAAATCCGCAAGTGCAGGTGATACACAGTAAGCGATTTCTTACCTGCCGTTAAGCGTACGTTTCAGCGGAGCGGAATCCACCAAAATGAACGGGCGACTCAACTGGGCCTCCGCGCCGGCGATTCGGGTGTGGCATACGCCGGGGCAGTGAAGCCAAGTGACGACGTGTTCAGCTGTTTGACCAGGGCTTGAACGGGTTGACCGCGAACTGGATCACCCGATACGGCGCCCGATGACGCGGCTCGGTATTCCACTGGCTGATGAACACTCGCAGCTCGTCCAGCGTCGACCCCGGAGAGATATAGCCGCCGTAGGGCTGGGCCAGCCGGTTGTCGAACGGCGACGGCAGGGTCTCGACGGGCTCGGGCCAGTCCGGCCACTCGGCGTGCTGCACCACCGTGGTCACCGGAGCGGTCCCCAATCCGGTCGGGTCGTAGGCCACCCGCACTTCCATGTTCAAAGTGGTGCCGTTGAAGTAGGACAGCACCGGTTTGCCGTCGATCTGGCGCAAGCTGAGCTCGCCGATCTGGTCGTTCCACAGCGGCGTGGGCTTATGTCCCCAGCCCGCTCCGGCAGCCCAGCCCTGCCAGGCCGACCGGTCGGTGAACTTGCCCGGGGTGACCCGGTACAGCGTCACCGCCGCGCTGCGGTCGAAGTTGTTGGCGACGATGTACACCCAGCCGGTGACCGAGTCCGGCGTCGGAACCGGATCGTAGTAACCGCTGATCTGGGACTGACCGAAATCCTGATAGGAGGACGCCCGCACCGACCCGGGCACGGTCTGCCAACCCGGTTGCGCCGGATCGGCTTTCACCAGCCGTGACGTCTGAGGCGCCAACATCTTGGCGGTGGTCACCATCAAGTAGTTGGTCCGATTGATCGAGATGACGCCGGCCGGCAGTTGCGTGCAGCCGGGCGGTGCCGGGTCGGCCAGCAGCGGCCTGTCCGCCCCGAGCACGCCGGTGTAGCGCACCCCGGCGGAGTCGTCGACCGAATCGGGATCCAGCCGCAGCGCAATCGGCGAATACCAGCCGCCGTAGCCGACGCCCTGCCCGGCGAAGCTGTCCCCGCAGATCTGCAGCACCGCGCTGGGGAACTCCATGAACTCGCACAGGTCGGTGGCACCGATACCGTAATCACCTGTGAGCGTGCCGGTTCCAGCACTCGGCCCGATCCGGACCACCTGCCCTTCGGCCAGCGGCCACAACACCGGACGTGGAATCGGAGCGGGCGGTTCGGCGTGCGCGACCAACGAACCGGTCAATAGTGCCACCGTCGCCACACACCCCACCGAGCGTGCAACCGCTGCGCAACTATCGGCGATCTTTCGCAGACGATGCACGTTCGGCGCTAAAGCTCAGCCAGCAGCTCGGCGATCTGAATCGTGTTGAGCGCGGCACCCTTACGCAGGTTGTCTCCGGAGACGAACAGCGCGAGGCCGCGCCCGTCGGGCACCCCGGGGTCGACCCGGATCCGGCCCACCAAGGAGTCGTCGGCGCCGGCGGCGGCCAGCGGGGTCGGCACGTCGGCCAGCGTCACTCCCGGTGCGGCCTTGAGCAATTCGGTGGCGCGCTCCGGGGAGAGCGGCCGGGCGAACTCGGCGTTGATCGACAGCGAGTGCCCGGTGAACACCGGCACCCGAACACAGGTGCCACTCACCAAAAGGTCCGGGACACCCAGGATCTTGCGGCTCTCGGAGCGCAGCTTCTGATCCTCGTCGGTCTCGCCCGAGCCGTCGTCGACCAGCGAACCCGCCAGCGCCACCACGTTGAACGCGATCGGCGCGACGTACTGGTTCGGCGGCGGGAATTCGAGCGCACCGCCGTCGTGCACCAGTTGCTCGGCACCGTCGGCGACCGCACGGACCTGCGTCGCCAACTCCTGCACCCCGGCCAGCCCGCTACCCGAGACCGCCTGGTAGGTCGAGACGATCAGGCGGGTCAGACCGGCCTCATCGTGCAATGGCTTGAGCACCGGCATCGCCGCCATCGTGGTGCAGTTCGGGTTGGCGATGATGCCCTTCTTCAGGGTCACCCCGCGCACGTCCCGGTCGAAATTCACTTCCGAGACCACCAGCGGCACGTCGGGGTCCTTGCGCCACGCCGACGAGTTGTCGATCACCGTCACCCCGGCGGCGGCGAAGCGCGGCGCCTGCACCTTCGACATCGCCCCACCGGCGGAGAACAACGCGATGTCCAGACCCGTCGGATCGGCGGTCTCGGCGTCTTCAACCTCGATCTCGACACCGCGGAACGGCAGTTTGCGCCCGGCCGAGCGCGCCGAGGCGAAGAACCGCACGGTGTCCGCGGGGAAATTGCGTTCTTCCAGCAGCGCGCGCATCACCTGGCCCACCTGGCCGGTGGCGCCGACTACGCCTATCGATAACCGAACGCGGCTCATACGTCAGCGCCCCGTCCCGCCGTAGACCGTGGCCTGCTCGTCGCTGCCGAGATCGAACGCCTGATGCAGCGCGACGACAGCCTTGTCCAGGTCGTCCTCGGCCACCAGCACCGAGATCCGGATCTCGGAGGTGGAGATCAAGTCGATGTTGATGCCGTTGTCGGCCAGCGTCTCGCAGAACGTGGCGGTGACCCCGGGATGGCTGCGCATGCCCGCCCCGACCAGCGATACCTTGCCGACCTTCTCGTCGTAGCGCACCTCGGTGAAGCCGATCTCGGCCTTGAGCGAATCCAGCTTGGCGACCGCAGCCGGCCCGTTGTCGTGCGGACAGGTGAACGTGATGTCGGTCTTGGCGTCCTCGAGTTTGGAGACGTTCTGCAACACCATGTCGATGTTGATGTCCGCGTCGGCGACCGCGCGGAAGATCTTGGCCGCGTATCCGGGCAGGTCGGGGATGCCGACGACGGTCACCTTGGCTTCGCTCTTGTCGTGGGCGACTCCGGTGAGCAGGGCGTCTTCCATGGGGATGTCCTCAATCGATCCGGTAACGATGGTGCCGGGTTTGTCCGAGTACGACGAGCGCACATGAATCGGCAAGTGGTAGCGGCGGGCGTACTCCACGCAGCGCAGCATCAGCACCTTGGCTCCGCACGCGGCCAGCTCCAGCATCTCCTCGAAGGAGACGGTGTCCAACTTCTTGGCGTTGGGCACGATGCGCGGGTCGGCGCTGTAGATGCCGTCGACGTCGGTGTAGATCTCGCAGACGTCGGCGTTCAGGGCGGCGGCCAGCGCCACCGCGGTGGTGTCCGAGCCGCCGCGACCCAGCGTGGTGACGTCCTTGGTGTCCTGACTGACACCCTGGAATCCGGCCACCAGCACCACCTGGTTCTCCGCCAGGGCGGCCTGAAGCCGGCCCGGGGTGACCTCGATGATCTTGGCCTTACCGTGCACGCCGGTGGTGATCACCCCGGCCTGAGACCCGGTGAAAGAGCGGGCTTTACAGCCCAACTCCTCGACGGCCATCGCCACCAGCGCGTTGGAGATCCGCTCGCCGGCGGTGAGCAGCATGTCCAGTTCCCGGGCCGGTGGCGCCGACGACACCTGCTGGGCCAAGTCCAGTAGGTCGTCGGTGGTGTCGCCCATGGCCGAGCAGACCACCACGACGTCGTCGCCGTCGTTCTTGGTCTCGACGATGCGCTCGGCGACCCGGCGGACCCGGTCGGCGTCGGCCACCGATGATCCACCGTATTTCTGCACGACGAGCGCCACGGATGTCCCTTTCCGATCCGGCGAGTACCTGAAAGACCCTGCCAAGGATAGTGGGTGGACAAGTACTACTTACTCTTGCCGTCGTCGAACGGATCCCGCACGGTGATCCCGTCGAACTTGCGGAAGTCGCGATCGTGGGTCCAGATCGTGGCGATGCCGTGCTGGTGCATGAGCGCGACCAGATGGGCGTCCGGCACCAGATTGCCCTTCGGCTTGACCCCGTCGGCTACCCGCCGATAGACGGGCCAGAATCCGTCTCTCTCACCGACTAGGCGCACGTGCGGTTGCGCGACGAATTGGTCGATGTTGGCGGCGGCGACATCCGGCGCCAGCGGGGCCTCGAGCAAACTCGGATGGGTGACGATGCGCAAATAGCCGAGCGCAACCGGCCACAGCAGGTAAACCAGGCCCGGCCCTGTCAGGAATCGTTCGACGAGTGCTTTCGCCTGGTCATGAAATGGACTGGCGCGATGCGTCGCGTAGACGAGGATGTTGACGTCGAACGTTTCACTCATCGGTCCAGGACCGCCCAGACCGCATCCCTGTCGTCGAGGTCGACCCGGGGACGCAAGTCGGCGGTTGCCCAACGGATGTCGACCCTCGGGCGAGGATCGGCCGCGAGTGCCTGCGCGAGCAGTTCGGAGACCAGCTGCCCCAACGTTTTTTGCTCCGCACGCTGGCGGCGCTTCAACGTGCGCAGAATGTCGTCGTCGAGATCGATCGTGGTACGCATGCATCAGATGCTTTCATATATCGCATCTGATGCGCAACGGGTCATTTTTGCCGCGAGCGGCGACGCGGTAGACTCGCCGACGTGCTGCGCGCGCTCCTGCTCGGACGCCGCGACGGGGTCTGACCAGGACCGGCTCCCCGTCGCGGGTTTCGCCGATGCGCCGGTCTGCAGTCCATCTGACAAGCCGGAGCGACCATCGTGAGTACCTTTTCCAGCCCGGACGCCTTTACGTCCGCGCGCGCCATCACCAAACCCGGCGGCCCGCCGAATCCCGGCCAGCCCGCCTGGAATACCCAGCGCGGCTCGGCGATGCCGGTCCACCGCTACCGCAGCTTCGCCGACGAGGTTCCGGGCGGCAGCCCGACATCGGGCACAGCGGCGGTTCCGTTCGACCGCACCTGGCCGGACCGCGTCATCGACCGTGCCCCGATGTGGTCCGCGGTCGATCTGCGGGACGGCAATCAGGCGCTGATCGACCCGATGAGCCCCGCTCGCAAGCGGCGGATGTTCGACCTGCTGGTGGCCATGGGCTACAAGGAGATCGAGGTCGGGTTCCCATCGGCCAGCCAAACCGACTTCGACTTCGTCCGCGAGATCATCACCGACGGCGCCGTCCCGGATGACGTCACGCTGCAGGTGCTGACCCAGTGCCGCGACGAGCTGATCGAGCGCACCTTCGAAGCCTGCTCGGGCGCGAAGAACGTGATCGTGCACTTCTACAACTCCACGTCGATCCTGCAGCGCCGGGTGGTATTCCGCGCCGACCGCGCCGCGGTACAGGAGATCGCCGTCGCCGGGGCGCGCAAGTGCCTCGAGGAACAGGCCAAGCATCCGGGCACCCGGTGGCGCTACGAGTACTCGCCGGAGTCCTACACCGGAACCGAGTTGGAGTACGCCAAGCAGGTCTGCGACGCCGTCGGCGACGTCATCGAGCCGACGCCGAACAACCCGATCATCTTCAACCTGCCTGCCACCGTGGAGATGGCCACCCCGAACGTCTACGCCGACTCGATCGAGTGGATGCACCGCAATCTGAAGAGACGCGACTCGGTGATCCTGAGCCTGCATCCGCACAACGACCGCGGCACCGCGGTCGCCGCGGCGGAATTGGGGTACCAGGCCGGCGCGGACCGGATCGAGGGCTGCCTGTTCGGCAACGGCGAGCGCACCGGCAACGTCTGCCTGGTGACGCTGGGGCTGAACATGTTCTCCCGCGGGGTGGACCCGCAGATCGACTTCTCCGACATCGACGAGATCCGCCGCACCGTGGAGTACTGCAATCAGCTCAACGTGCCCGAACGCCACCCCTACGGCGGCGACCTGGTCTATACGGCGTTCTCCGGTAGCCACCAGGACGCCATCAACAAGGGCCTGGACCAGATGAAGATCGACGCGGATGCCGCCGACTCCGACGTCGACGACATGCTCTGGCAGGTGCCGTACCTGCCGATCGACCCGCGCGATGTGGGCCGCACCTACGAGGCGGTGATCCGGGTCAACTCGCAGTCCGGCAAGGGCGGCGTGGCCTACGTGATGAAGACCGACCACGGGCTGGCGCTGCCGCGGCGGCTGCAGATCGAGTTCTCCAAGGTCATTCAGCAATTGACCGACGGCGAAGGCGGCGAGGTCACGCCGAAGGAGATGTGGGACGCGTTCGCCGAGGAGTACCTGAACCCGGTGCGGCCGCTGGAGCGGATGCGGCAGCGAGTGATCGCCGCCGAGACCGACGACGGCACCGACCGGATCGAGGCCATCGTCAAGGTCGACGAGGTGGAGACCGAGATCACCGGCGCCGGCAACGGTCCGCTGGCCGCGTTCGTCGACGCGCTGAGCCACGTCGGTGTGCACGTCCAGGTGCTGGACTACTCCGAGCATGCGATGAGCGCCGGCGAGGAAGCTCAGGCCGCGGCGTATGTGGAGGCTTCTATTGGCGGTAAGACGGTGTGGGGTGTCGGCATCGCGCCGTCGATTACCACCGCGTCGCTGCGGGCGGTGGTCTCGGCGGTGAACCGGGCGGCCCGGCTCGGCTGAACCCGGGTCTAGAACAGCGAGATCTGCTCGCCGGCCGGCCCGGCGTCGACGAACTGCTCGATGTCGGTGCCTTGGACGACCCCGCCCACGCAGCCGACACTCGCCATGAAGTGCTCGTCGGAGACCGTCGGCACGCCGAGTTCCCGCGCCTGGTAGCCCTTGCCCTGCTCGGGGCGGTCGTGGTTGCAGATCACCAGCGAGGTGTTGGCGTCGACGACGTCGCTGTAGGCCAGTCCGGCGTGCAGGATGCGTTCGACGAGTTCCTCGTGGGTGCGGGTGCATTCCGCCGCCAGCGCCACCCGCATGCCCTGAACCAGCGGCCGCCCCCGCACATAGCGGCCCGGGTTCAGGTAGGCGCACGGCATCCGCGACGCCAGCGCCTTCAGCGGCCGCAGCTCCTCATGGGTGATCCGGCCGTTGGGCCACCGGCGCCGGGTCACCGGCCGCACCGGCAACCACACGTCGCGTTCCCGGGCCCGCTGCAGCGCCGGCTGCAGCACCCCGGCCAGCACCCGGGCGTCGTCGAGCGCGTCATGGGCCCGGGTTTGCACGACGCCCCAGTGTGCGGCGAGGGTCTCCAACCGCAGGTTGGCCAGACCCAGGTTCAACCGCCGAGCCAACTCCAACGTGCACATCACCGAGTCGACGGGCAGTTCGGCGCCGGCCATCTCGGCTTCGACGGCCAGGAACGTGTAATCGAACGCCACGTTGTGCGCCACCAGGGTGCGACCGGCCAGCAGCGCGGCGACCTCGTCGACCACGTCGGCGAACTGCGGCTGGCCCGCCAGCATCTCGGCGGTCAGCCCGTGCACATGGGTGGGGCCCGGGTCGGTGCCCGGGTTGACCAGGTGCGACACCGATCGCTCCACCCGGCCGTCGGCGTCGAGTGCCAGGGCGGCGACGCTGAGCACGCGGGCCTGCCCGGGCCGGAATCCCGACGTCTCGACGTCGACGACGACCCAGCCGTCGCCGGGTTCGCGGGCGGGGCGCCCCCACAGCGCACTCATGCCATGAGAATGGCATGCCGGTCCGACGATGGCGGCCGGCCGGGGCCCGTGTCGGGGCAATTTAAACTCACCAGGGCGATCGTCCCGCGCAGCGCGCAGCGGGTCGCCCTAAACTCACCGAGTGATCACCGCCCGTGGACGCCTCGCGCTGGCCGCCGGAGCGAGCGCCCGATGGGCGTCGCGGGTGACCGGGCGCGGCGCCGGCGCGATGATCGGCGGCCTGGTCGCGATGACGCTGGACCGCTCGATCCTGGGTCAGCTCGGCACCGGACGGCGCAGCGTCGTCGTCACCGGCACCAACGGCAAGTCGACCACCACGCGCATGGTCGCGGCCGCGCTGCGCGACCTGGGCTCGGTGGCCACCAACACCGAAGGCGCCAACATGGACGCGGGGCTGGTGGCGGCGCTGGCCGCCGACCGCACCGCCGGACTGGCGGCCCTCGAGGTCGACGAGATGCACGTGCCGCACGTGGCCGATGCGGTCTCACCGGCGGTGGTCGTTCTGCTCAACCTGTCCCGCGACCAGCTGGACCGGGTCGGTGAGATCAACGCCGTGGAGCGCGCTCTGCGCACCGGGTTGGCCAGGCATCCGCAGACGGTGGTGATCGCCAACTGCGACGACGTGCTGATGACCTCGGCCGCCTACGACTGTCCCAACGTGGTGTGGGTCGCCGCGGGCGGCGGCTGGGCGGGTGACTCGGTCAGCTGTCCACGCAGCGGCGAGCTGATCGACCGCCGCGACGGGCACTGGCGCTCCACCGGGACCGACTTCGCCCGGCCCACCCCCCAGTGGTGGTTCGACGACGACTCGCTGTACGGACCCGACGGGCTGGTGTTGCCGATGCGGCTCGCGCTGCCCGGCACCGTCAACCGCGGCAACGCCGCCCAGGCCGTCGCCGCCGCGGTTGCTTTGGGCGCCGATCCGATCCGGGCGGTGGCCGCGGTGTCGGCCGTCGACGAGGTGGCCGGCCGCTACCGCAGCGTGCAGGTCGGCGAACACACCGTGCGGATGCTGCTGGCCAAGAACCCGGCCGGCTGGCAGGAAGCGCTGTCGATGGTCGACCACCACGCCGCCGGGGTGGTGATCGCCGTCAACGGCCAGGTGCCCGACGGCGAAGATCTGTCCTGGTTGTGGGACGTGCGCTTCGAGCACTTCGAAGGCACTGCGGTGGTGGCCGCCGGGGAGCGCGGCACCGACCTGGCGGTCCGGCTGGGCTACGCCGGCGTGCAGCACAGCCTCGTGCACGACACCTGCGCCGCCATCGCCGCCTGCCCGCCCGGGCGGGTCGACGTCGTCGCCAACTACACCGCGTTTTTGCAGCTGCAGCGGAGGTTGGCATGACGGTGCGGATCGGGCTGGTGCTACCCGACGTGATGGGCACCTACGGCGACGGCGGCAACGCGGTGGTGCTGCGACAGCGACTGCTGCTGCGGGGCATCGCCGCCGAGATCGTCGAGATCACCCTGGCCGACCCGGTACCGGAGTCGTTGGACCTCTACACCCTCGGCGGCGCCGAGGACTACGCGCAGCGGCTGGCCACCCGGCATCTGATCGCCCACCCGGGACTACAGCGCGCCGCGGCGCGCGGGGCGCCGATCCTGGCGATCTGCGCGGCTATCCAGGTGCTCGGGGCCTGGTACGAGACCTCCGCCGGGGAACGCGTCGACGGGGTCGGCCTGCTCGATGTCACCACCTCACCGCAGGAGACGCGCACCATCGGCGAGGTGGTCGGCACCCCGCTGCTGGCGGGACTGACGGATCCGCTGACCGGGTTCGAGAACCATCGCGGCGGCACCGTGCTGGGTCCGTCGGCGACACCACTGTCGGCAGTGACCAAAGGCGCCGGCAACAAAGCCGGCGACGGGCACGACGGCGCGGTGCAGGGCAGCGTCGTCGCCACCTATCTGCACGGGCCGTGCCTGGCCCGCAACCCGGAACTGGCCGACCTGCTGCTGTCGAAGGTGGTCGGCGACCTGGCACCGCTGGAACTCCCCGAAGTGGAGATGCTGCGCCGCGAGCGGCTGGTCGCGCCCCGGCGGGCCTAGCGGCGGACTACGGTCTGGCTATGACGGATCAGAGCACCGTTGCACAGGCAGCGATCCTGATCTCGGAGCGGCTCTACGATCACCTGGTCGAGACGATCCGGGTGATCGAGGATCTGGTCGCCAAGGAGTCGCCGGAGCTGACCGGGGATTCACCGCTGCTGCAGTTGCTGCATGAGACCGTGGCGGCCAATGTCGATGCGTACTTCTCGGCGATCCGCCACAACATCCCGGCGGCGGAGATCGCCGCGCCGGCCGTTGCCCTGGAACATGCCCGCCGACTGGCCCAGCGCGGGATTCCGGTGAACGCCTTGGTGCGCGGCTACCGGCTCGGCCACTCGGTGGCGCTGCAGCTGGTGTTACAGGAGATCCGTTCCGCCGAACTGGATCCCGACCTGCGCCTGGATGTGCTGGGCGAGATGTCGACGCTCATGTTCGGCTACATCGACGAGATGTCCCAACAGGTGTCCGCGGTCTACCAGGCCGAGCGTGAGCGATGGCTGGAGAGCCGAAATGCGGTGCGCGCGTTGCGGGTCCGCGAGATCCTCTCCGACGAGAGCCTGGATGTCGACGCGATGACAACCGCGATTCGCTATCCGCTGCGGCGTACCCACGTGGCGCTCGTCGTGTGGTACCCGGAGAGCGGTGGCGACAAGCTGGCCGCCGCCGAAGGTTTCATCAAAAATCTTACCGAATCGATTGCAGCCCAAGGTGCGCCGCTGTTCGTCCCGGCCGACAGCACCACCGGGTGGGCGTGGATTCCACTGTCGTCGACGGCCGGGGCGGATGTGGTGGCACAGATCCGCGATTGCGCGCTGACCGCGACCGGCGAACCGTGGGTGACGATCGGTGATCCGCTGCCCGGAGTCGAAGGCTTCCGCCGGTCACACCAGCAGGCGCTGGCGGTACACACGCTGGCGGTCGCGTCCGGGACGGCTCGGGTCAGCGCGGCAAGCGATCCGGGGCTGTCCGCGGCGGCACTGCTCGGCGGCGACAACCTGGCCGCCGCCCGGGTCTGGGTCGCCGAGGTACTCGGCCCCCTGGCTCGCGCGACCGACGCCGACGAGCGGCTCCGGGACACCCTGCGGGTGTTCCTGCGGACCGGTTCCAGCTTCAAAGCGGCCGGCGAGCAACTGCATTTTCACGTCAACACGATGAAGTACCGCATCCAGCGGGCGATCGAACGCCGCGGCCGCCCGATCGCCGAGGACCGCCTCGACGTCGAGATCGCGCTGCTGCTCTGCCAGTGGTACGGCGCGAGCGTGTTGGCCCCCTAGTCTCCTGAGGACGAATAGCCGGCCGGATTCCGGTTTCGCGGGACGAGCGGCGACCGGGCGGCCCCACCTAACGTCGAGGTCATCAGTGAGATGACCAGGCGAAAGGTTTAATTCGATGAGCACCGAGGTGGCCGGCGGGCCGACGATCTGGCAGGACAAGAAGCGGCACCTGTGGCTGTTGGGCCTGTTCGTGCCCACCATGTTGTTCCTGATGCTGCCCCTGGTCTGGGCGATGAATCAGGCCGGCCTGCAGACCGCCTCCCAAGCGCTGCTGTGGATCGGGCCGTTCCTGATCTACCTGCTGCTGCCGGCGCTGGACCTGTGGGTGGGGGCCGACGGACAGAACCCGCCGGACGAGTTGATGGCCACCCTGGAAAACGACAAGTACTACCGCTACGCCACCTACGCCTACATTCCGTTCCAGTACGCCAGCGCCATCCTGGGCGCCTACCTGTTCACCGCGTCGGATCTGGGCTGGCTGGGCTACGACGGGTCGCTGGGCTGGCTGGGCCGCATCGGTGTGGCGCTGTCAGCGGCAACGGTGGCCGGGGTGGGGATCAACACCGCCCACGAACTGGGCCACAAGCGCGACACCCTGGAGCGGTGGCTGTCCAAGATCACCCTGGCCCAGGTCTGCTACGGGCACTTCTACGTCGAGCACAACCGCGGCCACCACGTCCGGGTGGCCACCCCCGAAGACCCGGCGTCGGCCCGCTTCGGTGAGACGTTCTGGGAGTTCCTGCCGCGCAGCGCGTGGGGCGGCATCCGCTCGGCGTGGGAGCTGGAGGCGCAACGGGTCCGTCGCACCGGCAAGAACCCCTGGGACCCGCGGACCTGGCCGGGCAACGACGTCATCAACGCATCGGCGATGTCGGTGCTGTTCTGGGGCGTGATGATCGCGGTGTTCGGCGTCGCACTGATCCCCTATGCGCTGATCAACGCCGTGTACGGGTCGTCACTGCTGGAATCGGTGAACTACCTCGAGCACTACGGGCTGGTACGCCAGAAGCAGGCCGGCGGCCGCTACGAGCGCTGCACACCGCAGCACAGTTGGAACTCCGACCACATGGTCACCAACCTGTTCCTGTACCACCTGCAGCGGCACAGCGACCACCACGCCAACCCCACCCGGCGCTACCAGACGCTGCGCAGCTTCGACGACTCGCCGAACCTGCCTGCCGGATATGGAGCGCTCATAGGGGTGACCTACTTCCCGCCGGTGTGGCGAAAGCTGATGGACCACCGGGTGCTGGAGCACTACGCCGGTGACATCACCCGGGCCAACATCTCTCCGCGCCGCCGGGAGAAGATCCTGGCCCGCTACCAGGTAGCGGCCTGACTTCCCACTTCGAACCCACCTTTGAATCACTGGAGATGACGACATGAACGACTACAAACTCTTCCGCTGCCTGCAGTGCGGCTTCGAGTACGACGAGGCGCTGGGCTGGCCCGAAGACGGCATCGCACCCGGCACCCGCTGGGCCGACATCGATGAGGACTGGAGCTGCCCCGACTGCGGAGCAGCGAAAGCCGACTTCGAGATGGTGGAGATGGCGCGGCCGTGAGCGGGAACGTCCATGGCACGGTGATCGTCGGCGGCGGTCTGGCCGCCGTCCGCACCGCCGAACAGCTCCGCCGCAACGACTACACCGACCCGATCACCATCGTCGGCGCCGAGGCCCACCCACCGTATGACCGGCCCCCGCTGTCCAAGGAGATGCTGCTGCGCGCGCTCATCAGCGCCGAGGATGTCGCCCTCAAATCTGCCGGCTTCTACCGGGACAACCGCATCACCTTGCGGCTCGGCTGCCCCGCCCGCAGCGTCGACACGGCAGCCCACACCGTGACGCTGGCCGACGGGGATGTCCTCGGCTACGACCAGCTGGTGATCGCCACCGGCCTGGTGCCCAACCGCATCCCGACGTTTGGCGAACTGGACGGTGTCTGCGTGCTGCGGTCGTTCGATGACTGTCTGGCACTACGCCGGCGGGCGGCGGGTGCGCACCGCGCCGTGGTCATCGGGGCAGGCTTCATCGGCTGTGAGGTCTCGGCCAGTCTGCGCGGAACCGGCATCGAGGTGGTGCTGGTCGAGCCCCAACCCACCCCGCTGGCAACGGTGCTGGGCGAGCAGGTCGGCGCATTGATCACCCGGCTGCACCGCGATGAAGGTGTCGACGTGCGCACGGGCCTGCGGGTGGTCTCGGTCTCCGGGACCGCCGGCGTCGAGTCGGTGACGCTCTCCGACGGCTCGGTCGTGGCGGCGGATCTGGTGGTTGTCGGCATCGGGTCACGGCCCGCCTGCGATTGGCTGGCCGGCAGCGATGTCGCCGTGGACGGCAACGACGGCGGCGTGGTGTGCGACGAGGCCGGGCGCACCAGCGCCCCGGGCGTCTGGGCGATCGGCGACGTGGCGTCCTGGCGGGACGCGACCGGCGCCCAGGCCCGCGTCGAGCACTGGAGCAACGTCGCCGAGCAAGCGAAAATTCTGGTAGCGGCGATGCTGGGTTCGGCGGTGGCCCGGCCGGGAGTGCCGTACTTCTGGAGCGACCAGTACGGCATCAAGATCCAGTGCCTCGGCCACCCGCGGACCAGCGACATCGTGCACCTGGTGCAGGACTTCGACGACCAGGGCCCCAGATTCCTCGCCTACTACGAACGCGACGGTGTGCTCGTCGGCGTGGTGGGCGCAGGCATCCCGGAGCAGATCCGGGCGGCTCGCGCCAAGATCGCCGCCGGCGCCGCGATCTCCGAAGTGCTGCAACCGGTTTAGGGCGGGTTAGGGTCGCCAGCCGCGGGACAACAGCGCCGTGCGCGCCCGGTCGATCACGTCGGCGGGGGCGTCCTCGTTGATCACCCGGATGTTGATCCAGCCCAGGCGTTCCAGCTTGCGCTGGCGCCGGTGGTCTCTGACGTACTGCGGGCGGTCGGTGCGGTGTTGATCCCCGTCGTACTCAGCTGAAACCCGGTAGTCCTCCCACCCCATGTCGAGGAACGCGAAGGGCCAGTAGCGGCCATTAACGTGCGAGCGCACCGGGATCTGGGTGGTCGGGGCGGGCAAGCCCGCGTCGATCAGAAGTAGCCGCAGCCAGGACTCCTTGGGCGAGGCCGCGCCTGCGTCCACTAGAGGAAGCGCCGCGCGCAGCCGTCGTGAACCGCGTGCACCGTGGTGGCGCTTGGCGATCAGCAGCACATCCTCGGCGCTGAACGACGTGGCCCGCGCCAGGGCGTCCATCCGGGCGATCGCCTTGCCCCGCGGCAGATGCCGGCCCAGGTCGTAGGCCGTGCGGGCCGAGGTGGTGACCGGCAATCGACCGCTACGGGTGATCTCCTCGTCGGCCAGAGTTTCGTCGCGGACGATCAGGCCTCGTGGTGGCCGGGTATTCGACCAGACCAGCTCTATCGGGATATCGGAGTCCACCCACTCGGCGCCATGCAAGGCCGAGGCGGCTACCCCAGCGATCACTCCTCGGCGTCCGGACCGCAGCCACGCCCCCTCGATCCGGTCGCGGAGGGTCGGCTCATGCCTCGTCGGCACGTACACATCGCGGTAGATGGCCCGGTGCCAGCGGCGGAGCTCGTACTCGGTGAGGCGCTCTTGCGCCAGCGCTTCGCTGCCGATGAACACCTGACCCATGGCCAGATGCTGCCAACGGGGACTGACATGGTCGCGAGCCTGTAGTTAGCGCGAAAAAGTGCGAGTAGTCAGCACGCTAACTACAGGCTCGCGGGAGATGGAGGGCAAGAGATGGGCTAGGCCAGGGCGCGGCGGCCGGTGAAGGCCCGGCCCAGCGTCAACTCGTCGGCGAATTCCAGGTCACCGCCCATCGGCAGCCCGGACGCCAGGCGTGTCACGCTCAACCCCGGGATGTCGCGCAGCATTCGCACCAGGTACGTGGCGGTCGCCTCGCCCTCGGTGTTGGGGTCGGTGGCGATGATCACCTCGTTGACATCGACCCCGTCGATCCGTTCCCCGACCCGGTTCAGCAGTTCGCGCACCCGCAGCTGCTCAGGGCCGATCCCCGACAGCGGATCCAACGCGCCGCCGAGGATGTGGTAGCGGCCGTGGAACTCCCGGGTGCGCTCGATGGCGGCGACGTCCTTGGGTTCCTCGACGACGCAGATCTGGGCGAAGTCGCGGCGCGCATCAGAACAGATCCGGCAGCGTTCGTTATCCGAGACGTTGCCGCACACCTCGCAGAACCGCACCCCTTCGCGGACCCTCGTCAACACCGCGGTGAGCCGGTCGATCTCTGACGGCTCCACCGACAGCAGGTGAAAGGCGATCCGCTGCGCACTCTTGGGACCGATGCCCGGCAGCTTGCCCAGCTCGTCGATCAGGTCCTGAACCGGACCCTCAAACACCTACGCCCCCGGCATGCCGAGCGCGCTGCCCATGCCGCCGGCCAGCGGGGAGAGCCTCTCCTGGGCCAGGGTGTGCGCCTTCTTCGACGCATCCGCGAGCGCGCCGACGATCAGGTCCTGCAGGGTGTCGATGTCGTCAGCGTCGACGACCTTCGGGTCGATCTGCACGGCCAGCACCTCGCCGCTGCCATTGGAGGTGACCTTGACCAGGCCGCCGCCGGCTTCGCCTTGCACCTCGGTGGCGGCCAGCTCCTGCTGCGCGGCCAGCAGGCGTTGCTGCATCTGCTGAGCCTGGGCCAGCAGCGCCGACATGTCGGGCGGGCCTCCTGGTTGCATGACACTCCCCTTGCGTTGTCGTGCGCGGTCTCGACTTGGTTGCGGCTTGGTTTCAGCTCCAAGACCCGGCGCGTGTGAAACACCCAGCGTAGTCGGCACCGGCCTACGTTGGCGGCGTGCGCGTACCTGTTCTCTTGCGTGTCGGCGTCGCGATCACCACCGGCCTGGTGGTGGCCGCCGCGGTGCCGAGCGCCCCGTTGTCCTCGGCGGCCCCCGGCAACATCTCCGGGATGATCGTGTTCCTCGATCCCGGGCACAGCGGCACGGCCGATCCCGCCGCCATCAGCCGCCAGGTGAACAATGGCCGGGGCGGCACCAAGAACTGCCAGACCAGCGGCACCGCCAGCAACACCGGCTATCCCGAGCACAGCTTCGCCTGGGACACCACGCTGCGGATCCGCCAGGCCCTCAACTCCGCGGGGGTTCGCACCGCGATGTCCCGCGGCGACGACAACGGGCCGGCGCCGTGCGTCGACGCGCGCGCCGCGATGGCCAACGCGCTGCACCCCAGCGCGATTGTGTCCATCCACGCCGACGGCGGTCCGGCGGGCGGTCGGGGGTTCCACGTCAACTACTCCGCACCGCCGCTCAACCCCGCGCAGGAGGGCCCGGCGGTCCGGTTCGCCCAGGTGATGCGCGGCCAACTGCAGGCCGCGGGCATTCCGCCGGCCAGCTACATCGGTACCGACGGCTTGAAGGGACGCGCCGATCTGGCCGGGCTGAACCTGGCCGAATA
The DNA here is from genome assembly GCF_055419425.1 of Mycobacterium sp. IDUB_21. NCBI lineage: Bacteria > Bacillati > Actinomycetota > Actinomycetes > Mycobacteriales > Mycobacteriaceae > Mycobacterium > Mycobacterium sp. IDUB_21. The sequence goes on from NZ_JBVAXQ010000016.1 coordinate 54,954, forward strand.
CCCGGCGATCCTCGTCGAGCTGGGCAACATGAAGAACCCCGCGGACGCGGCCCTGATGGAAAGTCCGGCGGGCCGCCAGCGTTACGCCGACGCCGTCGCCCGCGGCATCGCCGGCTACCTCAGCAGTCAGGCTCTGCCTCAACAAGCCCAGTAGTCCCGGCCGCGTCGGGTGCACGTCCGACGATCCGCCGCTAGCGTGGGAGGTGATGTCCGTCCCGGTCGATGCACCGACATCCCACACGCGGGGGGTGCAACGCCTGCTGGACAGCTACCGGGCGATTCCCGCCTCCGCGTCGGTCCGGTTGGCCAAGCCCACCTCGAATTTGTTCCGGGCGCGCACCAAACGTGATGCGCCGGGCCTGGACACCTCGGGCCTGGTGAGTGTCATCGGCGTCGACCTGGAGAACCGGACCGCCGACGTCGAAGGCATGTGCACCTACGAGGACCTGGTCGCCGCCACTCTCCCGTACGGCTTCGCACCGCTGGTGGTTCCGCAGTTGAAGACGATCACAGTCGGCGGCGCGGTGTCCGGCCTGGGGATCGAGTCGACGTCTTTTCGCAACGGACTGCCCCACGAATCGGTGCTGGAGATGGACGTCCTCACCGGCGCCGGCGAACTGTTGACGGTGTCGCGGGACAAGCATGAAGATCTGTTCCGGGCGTTTCCGAATTCGTATGGCACGCTGGGCTATTCGACTCGGCTGCGGATCGAGTTGGAGGCGGTCAAGCCGTTCGTGGCGTTGCGGCACATCCGGTTCGATTCCCTGGGTGACCTGGTGGCGACGATGGACCGGATCATCGACACCGGAGGGTTCGACGGTGTCGCGGTGGACTACCTCGACGGGGTGGTGTTCTCCCCCGCCGAGAGCTACCTGTGCATCGGCATCGAGACCGACGTCCCCGGCGCCGTCAGCGACTACACCGGTCAGCAGGTCTACTACCGCTCGATCCAGCACGCGCAAGGGATCAAAGACGACCGGCTGAGAATCCACGACTACCTGTGGCGCTGGGACACCGACTGGTTCTGGTGCTCGCGGGCGTTCGGGGCGCAGCACCCGCTGATGCGGCGCGCCTGGCCGCGGCGCTACCGACGCAGCAGTTTCTACTCGAAACTGATCGCCTACGACCAGCGGTTCTCCATCGCCGACCGGATCGAGAAACGCAGTGTCCTCCACCCGAAGACCGCCCCCTCACGCGAACGGGTGGTGCAGGACATCGAGGTACCCCTGGAGCGCTGCGGGGAGTTCTTGGACTGGTTCTTCGCCCACGTGCCGATCGAGCCGGTGTGGCTGTGCCCGGTGCGGCTGCGTGACGGCGAGAACTGGCCGCTGTACCCGATCCGGCCGAACCGCACCTACGTCAACGTCGGCTTCTGGTCCTCGGTGCCGGCCGGCGCCACCGAGGGCGCCACGAATCGGCTGATCGAGGCGAAGGTGAGCGAACTCGAGGGCCACAAATCGCTGTATTCCGACGCGTACTACACCGCCGCGGAGTTTGACGAGCTCTACGGCGGTGAAACCTACCGGAAGACCAAGCAGACCTACGACCCCGACTCGCGGCTGCTGGACCTCTACGACAAGGCGGTGCGACGGCGATGACCACCTACAAAGAGCAGACGCACACCGGCCGGCTGAGCCTCGCGGAGGTGCTGGAGACCCTGGCCACCGACGGCCACCTCCCGCTGCGTTTCACCGCGTACGACGGCAGCAGCACCGGACCCGACGACGCCCCCCTGGGCCTGAGCCTGCTGACCCCGCGTGGCACCACCTATCTGGCCACCGCGCCGGGCGACTTGGGCATGGCCCGCGCCTACGTCGCCGGGGATCTGGAATTGCACGGCGTGCATCCCGGCGATCCGTACCGGCTGCTCAAGGCACTCGCCGACGAACTGCACTTCAAGCGGCCGTCACCGAGGGTGCTGGCCAACATCGTCCGCTCGATCGGGGTCGAACACCTGGTGCCGATCGCGCCGCCGCCGCAGGAGGCCCGCCCGCGGTGGCGGCGTGTCGCGGAGGGGTTGCGGCACAGCAAGTCCCGGGACGCCGACGCGATCCACCGCCACTACGACGTGTCCAACGACTTCTACGCCTGCGTGCTCGGGCCGTCGATGACCTATACCTGCGCGGTCTACCCGAGCCCGGACGCGACGCTCGAGGAGGCTCAGGAGAACAAGTACCGGCTGATCTTCGACAAACTGCGGCTGCGCCCCGGCGACCTGCTGCTCGATGTGGGCTGCGGCTGGGGCGGAATGGTGCGTTACGCAGCGCGGCATGGCGTGCGCGCCATCGGTGCGACGCTGTCGGCGGAGCAGGCCCGATGGGCGCAGCGCGCGATCGCCTCCGAGGGGTTAGCCGGCCTGGCGGAAATCCGCCATTGCGACTACCGCGACGTGCGCGAGTCCGAATTCGACGCGGTCTCCTCGATCGGGATGACCGAGCACATCGGGGTCGCGAACTACCCCGGCTACTTCGGCTTCCTCAAGTCCAGGCTGCGCACCGGGGGCCTGCTGCTCAACCACTGCATCACCCGGCGGGACAACCTGTCGAACCCGACGGCCGGCAGCTTCATCGACCGCTACGTGTTTCCGGACGGTGAGTTGGCCGGGTCGGGCCGGATCGTCAGCGAGATCCAGGACGCCGGGCTGGAGGTGTTGCACGCCGAGAACATCCGGCACCACTACGAGCTGACGCTGCGGGACTGGTGCGCCAACCTGGTCGCGCACTGGGACGAGGCCGTCGCCGAGGTCGGCCCGGCCACCGCGAAGGTGTGGGGCCTGTACATGGCCGGCTCACGATTGGGCTTCGAACACAACGCCATTCAGCTGCATCACGTGCTGGCTACCAAGCTCGGCGACCGCGGCGACGACGACGGTCTGCCGTTGCGCCAGTGGTGGCAGCCCTGAGCTAGCGGGTCATTGACTAGCGGCGGGCAAACGAGGGCGCCCGCTCCGGGCGTACCCCCACGCCCACCAGGTAAGCCGGAATGGCAGAAAGCCAAGGCAGTTTGGCGATCACGGCGCCGAAAGCCGCCGGGGGGCTGAGGTTCTTACCACGCAGAATCGGTGTGAGCCCGCGGTGCAGCACGCGCTGAACGGACTGGGTGACGACAGTGGGCAGGATCCGGCGCCGATGCACCGCGGCCAGGTCGCGGTTGGTGACGTGGCCCCGCCGCAGCGGCTCCGCCAGGATCCTAGCCGTGGCCACCGCGTCCTGCACCGCCAGGTTGATGCCGACGCCACCCACCGGTGACATGGCGTGGGCGGCGTCGCCGATGCACAGCAACCCGTCGACATGCCAGTGGCCGCGCAGCCGATTCACTTTGACGTCAAGGTGTTTGACATCGTCCATCGAACGTAGCGTCGACACGTCGGCCTCCGGGATGAGTTCGACGACATCACGCCGGAAGGCATCGATGCCGCGCGCCCGCAGTGCCGCCGCCTCGTCTTTGCTCCCCAGGTAGGCAACCTGGAAATAACCCTCACGCGGAATCATGATCGCGGCCCTGCCCGGCCCGAGTCGAGGCAGCAGCGTCGGCTGCGCACCGCCGTCGTTCGGCAGGCGGAACCACCACACATCGAAATTCACTGGAAACTCGCGTGAATTCAGGCCGGCTTCTTGCCGCGCCACCGACCACCGCCCGTCGCAGGCCACCGTGAGCTCGGCTCGAAGTTCGCCCGGGCCGTCGGGGCCCTGATAGCGCACCCCGACAACCCGTCCGTTCTCATGCAGCAGTCCGGTGACCTCCGTCTGCATCCGCAGAGTGAAAGTTGGCTCGGTCTGGGCGGACTCGGCGAGCAGGTTGAGCAGGTCCCACTGCGGCACCATCGCGACATAGGGGTGCGGCTGACCCCGCAGCCGCCCGAAGTCAACCACCGTGACGCCCTGTCCGGCCACGTCGAGGACGACCTGGTGGATCTCACTGTGTGACAGCGTCGCGAAACGCTCCCACAATCCGAGCTCGTCGAGTAGTCGCAGCGTGGTGGGATGCACTGTGTCCCCGCGGAAGTCGCGTAGGAAATCGGCGTGTTTCTCCAGCAGCGTCACCTCCACACCGGCGCGGGCCAGCAGCAACCCCAGCACCATTCCGGCGGGCCCACCGCCGATGATCGCGCACCTGGTGTCAGTCACGTCAGCAACGCTACGGGAGACAGGCGAGCCAGCGTAGGTCGAGTTATGAATCCTTATACCCATAGGCCTGTTTCTCCTGGAAAAACGTGCCTAGGGTTGGCCAAGGCGACGCCTAAACCACCCGTCGAGGAAACGGCGGTCCCATCTAGCGTCGCCGGGGGGCTTTTGAGCCGAATGACAACCACGCAGGTAAAACACGATCTCAGTACGAACGGCAAGCTGGGATTGGCCCAGGTTCTGAAACTTCTCGCCGGCGGCGGGGACCCGCCGATCAAGATCACCGCCTACGACGGCAGCAGCGTCGGGCCTGACGATGCCGACCTGGGGGTGGCTCTGCTGACCCCGCGGGCCACCACGTACCTGGCCACCTCGCTGGGGCAGCTCGGGATAGCCCGGTCCTACATCTCGGGGGACCTGGAGCTGCGCGGAGTCCATCCGGGGAATCCCTACGAGGTGCTCAATGCGCTGGCGGATCTCGAATTCAAGCAGCCGTCACCGCGCACGCTGCTCAACATCGTCCGCTCGGTCGGCTTGCGAAATCTGCGGCCGATCGCGCCGCCACCGGAAGAGGCACCGGCGAAATGGCGCCGCACCGCCAGCGGACTGCGGCACAGCAAGTCTCGCGACGCCGCCGCCATCCACCACCACTACGATGTGTCGAACACGTTCTACGAGTGGGTGCTTGGTCCATCGATGACCTATACCTGCGCGATCTACCCGAGCCCCGAGGCCACGCTGGAAGAGGCCCAGGAGAACAAGTACCGGCTGATCTTCGACAAGCTGCGCCTGCAACCGGGTGACCGACTGCTCGACGTCGGTTGCGGCTGGGGCGGCATGGTGCGCTACGCGGCCCGGCGCGGCGTGCGCGTGGTCGGCGCGACACTGTCGGCCGAACAGGTCGCCTGGGGGCAGCGGGCGATCGAAGCCGAGGGGCTCTCCGAGCTGGCCGAGGTGCGGCACTGCGACTACCGCGATGTCCGCGAGATCGACTTCGACGCCGTCTCCTCGATCGGGCTCACCGAGCACATCGGTGTGAAGAACTACCCGTCCTACTTCGGCTTCCTCAAGTCGAAGTTGCGCACCGGCGGTCTGCTGCTCAACCACTGCATCACGCTGCCGGACAACTCGACCTATAAAGGTGACGCCTTCACCGATCGCTACGTCTTCCCCGACGGCGAGGTCACCGGCGCGGGCCGCATCATCACCGAGGTCCAGCAAGCCGGTTTCGAGGTGCTGCATGAGGAGGACTTCCGCCACCACTACGCGATGACCCTGCGGCAATGGAGCCGCAACCTGGTCTCGCACTGGGACGAGGCCGTCGCCGAGGTCGGGTTGGGCCGCGCCAAGGTGTGGGGTCTGTACATGGCGGCGTCGGTGCTGGGCTTCGAGCGCAACCTGTTCCAGTTGCATCATGTGCTGGCCGCCAACGTCGACGGCCGCGGCGACGACAACCTACCGCTGCGGCCCTGGTGGCAGCCCTAGGGTGACGGGCCGGGCACCGGCTCGGGCTATTGCTTATCGCGGCGCAGGGTTACGCGTGTTCGAAATGCCGTCCGAACGGCTATTCGCATGTCCTGCAGCTGCAACGACTGCACATTTGGATCTGCTCAATTGAGGGGCGAACGATGACGATAAAAATGCTGGGCAACGAAGCACCGACCACCACGAACGGCAAGCTGGGGTTGGCCGAGATTCTGGTATTGCTCTCCGGCGGGGGGCAACCGCCGGTCAAGGTCACCGCCTATGACGGCAGCAGCGCCGGTCCCGACGACACCGCGCTGGGTGTGGATCTGCTCACGCCGCGCGCCACCACCTACCTGGCCACCTCGCTGGGTCAACTGGGGATCGCGCGGTCCTACATCGCCGGCGATCTGGAACTGCGCGGGGTGCACCCGGGCAACCCCTACGAGGTGCTCAAGGCCCTGGAGGATCTGGAGTTCAAACAGCCATCACCGCAGGATCTCCTCCGCATCGTCCGCTCGATCGGCTTGAAGCACCTGAGGCCGATCGCGCCGCCCGCCGAGGAAGCGCCGGCCAAATGGCGCCGCCGCATCTCGGCTGGCCTGCGCCACTCGAAAGCCCGGGACGCCGACGCCATCCACCACCACTACGACGTGTCGAACACCTTCTACGAGTGGGTGCTGGGTCCGTCGATGACCTACACCTGCGCGATCTTTCCGCACGCGGACGCGACGCTGGAAGAAGCCCAGGACAACAAGTACCGGCTGATCTTCGACAAGCTCCGGCTGCAACCGGGTGACCGGCTGCTCGACGTGGGTTGCGGCTGGGGCGGCATGGTGCGCTACGCCGCCCGCCGCGGGGTGCGGGCGGTCGGCGCCACCCTGTCGGCAGAGCAGGTCGCCTGGGCGCAGCAGGCGATCGCCGACGAAGGACTCTCCGAGCTCGCCGAAGTCCGGCACTGCGACTACCGCGACGTGCCCGAGACCGGGTTTGATGCCGTCTCGTCGATCGGAATGACCGAGCACATCGGCGTGAAGAATTACCCGTCCTACTTCGGTTTCCTCAAGTCGAAACTGCGCACCGGCGGGCTGTTGCTCAACCACTGCATCACAACGGCGGACAACTCGACATACAAGGGTGACGCCTTCTCCGACCGGTACGTCTTTCCCGACGGGGAGCTCACCGGCGTGGGGAGCGTCATCGCCGAGATCCAGCAGACTGGTTTCGAGGTGCTGCACGAGGAGGACTTCCGGCTCCACTACGCCAAGACGCTGCGCGGCTGGTGTCAGAACCTGGTCGACCACTGGGACGAGGCCGTCACCGAGGTCGGGCTGGGCCGCGCCAAGGTGTGGGGTCTGTACATGGCGGCGGCGGTACTCGGCTTCGAGCGCAACTTGTGTCAGCTGCACCACGTGCTGGCCAGCAATGTCGACGAGCGCGGCGAGGACGACCTGCCGATGCGGCCCTGGTGGACTCCCTAGACCGTCAGTCACCAGCGATGCGACGGGCGCCCAGCTCGTTCTGCAGCAGCTCCAGGGCCGCCTCTTCGGGGTCGCGGCGCGGCGCGGGGTCGGAGCGTTCGGCTTCCGCCTCGGCCAGCATGGCTTCCTCATCGGCTCGCCGTTCCACGTCCGCCGCGACCGGTGCGGGTGCGGCGGACGCGGCGGGCGACGCGGCCTCCGCCGACGGTGCCCCGGTTTCACAGCGCACCCGCCAGTTCACTCCGAGGGCGTCCTTGAGCGCCTCGACGATGACGTCGGCGTTGCGCTGTTCACAGAGCCGCTTGGCCAGCGGAGCCGACTCATGGATCAGCACCAGGGTGTTGCCGTCCACGGCGCGCACGGTTGCGCCGGCCAGCATCACCTCGGTGGTGCGGCTGCGCTGACGCACCTTGTCGCGCACCGTCGTCCACATCGCACGCACGGCGGCGGCGTCGGGTTCTCCCGGGGCCGCCAAGGCGGGTGCCGGCGGAGACGGCGGAGGCGGGGCTGCCGGCACAGGATCGGGTTCCGGCGTGGATATGGCTTCCGGCGCGGAGACGGGTTCCGGATCCGGCGCAGATGCCGTTTCGGGGGGCGGCTCGGAGGCCTGGGACCGCCGGGCGAACTGCTTGCCAGCCGGGGGCGATGAGCGCTCGCGCGAAGAGAGACCCGGCTCAGCAGACCCAGCCGGGGGCGATGAGCGCTCGCGCGAAGAGAGACCCGGCTCAGCAGACCCAGCCGCTACGGCGCCCGTCGGCGCGACGGCACCCGGGATCGACATGTCCAGCCGGCTTTCGATGCGCTCCAGCCGCTGCAGCAGCGCGGCTTCGGTGTCGGCGGCCGACGGCAGCAGCAGCCGGGCGCACACCACCTCCAGCAGCAGCCGCGGGGCCGTTGCGCCGCGCATCTCGCCGAGCCCGGCGTGAACCACCTCGGCGTAGCGGGCCAAGGTGGCCGAGCCGAGCCGGGCGGCCTGCTCGTGCATCCGTTCCAGGATGTCTTCCGGAGCGTCGACCACGCCTTTTGCCACCGCGTCGGGGACTGCTTGCAGCACGATCAGGTCGCGGAACCGTTCCAGCAGGTCGATGGCGAACCGGCGCGGGTCGTGGCCGGCATCGACCACTGCCTCCACGGCTCCGAAAACCGACGCGGCATCCCCGGCGGCAAGAGCGTCGACCGCGTCGTCGATCAGGGCGACGTCAGTGGCGCCCAGCAGGCCCAGCGCCCGCTGGTAGTGGACGTGATTGATGCCCTCGGCGTCCTGCTCCGAGCCGGCCAGCAGCTGGTCGAGCACCGACAGGGTGTCGCGCGGCGAGCCCCCACCGGCGCGGATCACCAAGGGGTACACCGCGTCGTCGACGGCGACGTGCTCCTGCTCGCAGATGCGCCCGATCAGCTCACGCATGGTCCGCGGCGCGAGCAGCCGGAACGGATAGTGGTGGGTGCGTGACCGGATGGTCGGCAGCACCTTCTCGGGTTCGGTGGTGGCGAACACGAAGATCAGGTGGTCGGGTGGCTCCTCGACGATCTTGAGCAGCGCGTTGAATCCCGCGGTGGTCACCATGTGCGCTTCGTCGATGATGAAGATTCGGTAGCGCGACTGGGCGGGAGCGTAGAAGGCGCGGTCGCGAAGGTCTCGGGTGTCGTCGACCCCACCGTGGCTGGCGGCGTCGAGTTCGACGACGTCGATGCTGCCCGGCCCGTTGGGGGCCAGCGCCACGCACGAATCGCAAGTCCCGCACGGCGTGGGCGTGGGGCCGTCGGCACAGTTCAGCGACCGGGCCAGAATGCGCGCCGACGACGTCTTGCCGCAGCCGCGCGGCCCGGAGAACAGGTAGGCGTGGTTGATCCGGCCCGCCGACAACGCGGTGCACAGCGGTTCGGTGACGTGCTCCTGCCCCACCACTTCGGCGAAGGTTGCCGGCCGGTATTTGCGGTAGAGCGCCACGCCAGCAGGTTACTTGCTCGGACCGACGACGGTGCAGGCCCGGCAGGCAGAGCGCTACACCTTGGGTCGCAGATACCCCAACGTGTTCCACATGGGGCTGAAGTCACGCCAGTTCAACGTCACGAACAGCCGGCCGCCGGAGTTCTGGTCGGCCGTCTCGTACTGGAATAAGGGGCCGCTTTCACGGACGGCCGTGACAACTGCGGCATGCCCGTGTTCGCTGACGTACCCACCGGGCCCGTAGACGACGATGTCGCCGACGTGCGGCTGGTTCAGGCCGCCGTCGAACGGGATTTGTTCGAAGAATTGACCCAGGCCATTGGTGGGGAAATGTTCGTAGAGATCGAAGGCATTGCCACTGGCGTCTCTATTTCGCCATGGATAACCCAGCGCCCGTATGTATTGCAGGATAAGCGGATAGCACTGCCCGTCGCCGTACACCACGGGATGCCCCAGCGCGGCATCGGCGGCTGCGGCCCTGAAGACGTCGAGTTCATCGGCAGCCCGCGGCGGCAACGAACCGGTCTCCTCGGATCCGACCGGCGGATTCGCCCGGCTGGGGGTGTACGCCGCCGGAACCTGGCCCAGACCAAAGAGGCCTATCGCCGCCACCGCCGCACAGCCCCAGACACCGACCTTGATCGTCATTCTTCGGGCCTCCCCCGCATTTCAAAATCGGGCTCCGTGACGCACTTTGCAGATTTTATGCGGCGGCGTCCGCACGGATGCCTAATTCGACGCCATGTCAGCTCAGCAGATGCTCGGCGGCGGCCAGCAGCGCGCAGGTGGCCAGGCCGTCGACGGCGTTGCGCAGATCCTCGGCCGACGGGAACGAGGGGGCGATCCGGATGTTCTTGTCTTCGGGGTCCTTGCGGTACGGGAACGACGCGCCGGCCTCGGTGACCGCGATCCCGGCGTCCTTGGCCAGCGCGACGGTGCGCCGTGCGGTGCCGGGCAGCACGTCGAGGCTGATGAAGTAGCCGCCCTTGGGGTCGGTCCACGATGCGATCTTGGATTCGCCGAGCCGGTCCTGCAGGATCTCGGCGGCCAGCTCGAACTTGGGCGCCAGGATCTGCTGGTGGCGGCGCATGTGCAGCCGCACGCCGTCGGCGTCGCCGAAGAACCGCAGGTGCCGCAGCTGGTTGACCTTGTCCGGGCCGATCGACTTCTTGCCGGCGTATTGCAGATACCAGGCGATGTTGCCCAGCGAGCCGCCGAAGAAACTGACCCCGGCGCCGGCGAAGGTGATCTTCGAGGTGGACGCGAACACATACGGCCGGTTCGGGTTCCCGGCGGCGGCGGCCAGCCCGAGCACGTCGACCTGGTGCGGGAACTCGGTGGTCAGCGTGTGCACCGCGTAGGCGTTGTCCCAGAACAGCCGGAAGTCGGGCGCGGCGGTCTGCATCTGTACCAGCCGGCGCACCGTCTCCCACGAGTAGGTGATGCCGGTCGGGTTGCCGAACACCGGCACCGTCCACATGCCCTTGATCGCGGGGTCGGCGGCGACCAGTTCCTCGATCAGGTCGACGTCCGGACCGTCCTCGCGCATCGGGATCGGGATCATCTCGATGCCCATGGTCTCGGTGATCGCGAAGTGCCGGTCGTAGCCGGGAACCGGGCACAAGAACTTGACCGCAGGCTCATCTTTCCAAGGCCGCGGTGAGTCGACGCCGCCGTGCACCATCGAGTAGACGACGGCGTCGTGCATGAACTCCAGGCTGGCGTTGTTGCCGGCGATCAGGTTGGGCACCGCGATGCCCAGCAGCTCACCGAAGATGGCCCGCAACTCCGGCAGACCGTGCAGGCCACCGTAGTTGCGGGTGTCGGTGCCGCCGTCGTCGCGGTAGTCGTCAGCGCCGGGCAAGGCCAGCAGGCCGTTGGCCAGGTCGAGTTGCTCGGGCGCCGGCTTACCGCGGGTGAGGTCCAGGGTGAGCTTCTTGGCCTGCAGCTCGGTGTAGTCCCGCTGGTAGCGCTCGTGTTGAGCTGCCAGGTCGGCACGGTTGAGGTTCTGCAGCGACACGGGTGCGCCTTTCGCGGTCGAAGGCCTGAAACGTAAGGGGACCCCGCGCACCCGCCAGAGCCCATTGACCCTTGCTGCCTTCCGGCCCTGGGGGAGTTCACAGGATAGACGCCGCGCGGGGTCCACGGGCGAGTCTAGCGGTGGTCGCCAGCGCGGCGGAGCCGGGCGCAGCGGGCCGCCGCCATCGGGCACAGCGGTGGTCGCCAGCGCGGCGGAGCCGGGCGCAGCGGGCCGCCGCCAACGGGCACAGCGGTGGTCGCCAGCGCGGCGGAGCCGGGCGCAGCGGCGGCCTACGGCGGGGACCGCTACCATTGCCGACGGAGGATTCGCCTAGTGGCCTATGGCGCTCGCCTGGAACGCGGGTTGGGTTAATAGCCCTCAGGGGTTCAAATCCCCTATCCTCCGCACCCGATGCAGGTGCGACCGGATCGCAACACCGCGATCCGGTCGCACCTGAATCACTACTGACGAGCATGGGAGGTGGCGTGAGTCGCACCGTCGCCACGGTTTGGCACGCGTCGCTTTCGGCCTTCGCCGCGTTGTTGTACTTCCTATTCGTACTGCCCCGATGGTGGGAGCTGACCGGCTTCGCCCCGCACATGCTGGGCACCGTGCTGCGGATCGTCCTCGGGGTGCTGGTCGCGGTGACCGCGCTGCCGGTGGCGGCCACCCTTAAGCGCACCCGCAAGCCGGAGTACGGGACTCCGCAGCTGGCGCTGACGCTGTTGACCGGCTCGATCGTCGCCCACGTGGTGGCCGGGACCCTGATCGCGGGCACCGCGATCAGCGAGATCTGGCTGTCGCTGGACAACGCCGGGGTGTGGTTGTTCGGCATTTACGGGGCCGCCGCCGCGATCGCACTGCTCGGGATCGGCGCGTTCTACCTGTCGTTCGTCGCCGAAATGCCGCCGCCCCCGCCCAAACCCATCAAGCCCAAGACCGAGAAGCAGCCGAAGCAACGGCGCTGGTGGGAGAAGAAGCCCGGCGCGGCCGCCGACGAGGAGTCCGACGCATCCGAGGACGAGACCGAGGAATCCGAGGGCGCGGACGACGACTCGGCAAGTGATGAAGCCGAGCCGGACGACGAGACAGTCGAAGCCGGGTCCGAGGAGATCACCGAGTCGGCGGGCGAAGAAGCCCCGGAACTGGAGCCGACCGGAGCCGAGGAAAAGCTGCGCCCCTCCGGCAAACGCCGGGCGAAAAAGGACAAGTAGGCCAAACCCGCCCGGCTAATCTTTGCTCTATGACCGAGAACCTCGGTGCTTTCGCCGATGCGGCACGGGCGCAAGAAGAAGAGCTGGCGAACCGGCTGGCGGCGTCCGTGGCGGCCGACGAACAGTTCCAGGCGATCCTGCACGAGGCCGTCGCGAACAACGCGGCTTCGCGGCAGCGCCTCGACTCCATCGAGGCCGAGATCCGGCAGTCCGCGAGCAGGTGGCCGGGCCTGGACACCCCCGCCGGCTCCCGCCAGTTCCAGCAGTTCCTGAACGCCAAGACCCGCGAGATCCACAAGGTCGTCACCGACGCCTCCGCGGACAACGACCACAAGGCGAGCCTGGTACGGACGCTGACCAATCGCTACGAACTCGGCGGTGCCGACGACGGCGACCCGCACATCCGGTTGGTGGACAACGAGATACCGGCTGATGCCCCGGAGCCACACGATCCCACCATCGCCGGGCCGGGCAGCGAACCGGTGCCGGAGAAGCAGGACGGCTCTCCCTACGACCTGGGTGCCACCATCCCGGGAACCGGAATCGTCATCACCGGAGACCCCGAAACGGGCCACCCGCGACTGCACATCCCCGGGCAACCCGACGTCGACAACCCCTTTCCCGTCGACGACGGTTTCCGGGCGCTCCCGACCGGCACCGCGATCGGTCCGGACGGCCAGCAGTACGCCTTCTACAGCGTGCGCCCCTACGGGCCCGGCACATCTCCGGACAATTTCATCGCGCCGGAATCACGGGTACAGAATCTGGCCGATCCGGCAACGGATTTGGGACCGCTGATGGGCACCACGATCGGGTCGGACGCCAAGGTGGGCATATCCCAGGCCAGCGGGGTCTACGACCCGGCGTCGGGAACCATGGTCATCGTCGGGAACGTCGGCCAGGACGGTCAGCGCGCCATGTGGCAGTCGGCTCCCGTGACCGCAGGTGACCCGCCCAACGCCTGGATGAACAGCCTGCACGAGGTCGGCACGTTCGACAATCTGGGTGCGGCCAACCGGGAGAATCAGATCGTGGCGCTGCCCCAGGGCGGCTACCTGATGACCAGCGCCAGCGACGGCGGGCAGGTCGTGGGCGTCACCGCGGGCAGCCCGCAGGGCTTGCTGCAGGCGCCGTCGCAGGATCTCACCGGGCCGGGCTTCATTCCCAGTCCGGGCAATCAGCCGGCCGTTCCCTACGGCCCGAGCATCGTCAACATCGAGACGCTTCCGAACGGCCAAGAGCAGGTCACCATGCGGGTCAGTACCTGGCCGACCCCGCAGGGCTGGCCGGTGGGAGAGAACGCCCCGCCGGTGCCGTATCACCCGAGGACCTACACCACGACGTTCAACGTCAACCCGTAGCGCCGGGGCCTGGAACCTTTAGAACGCCGTGCTCCCGGACGGGCTCAGCACGAACCCGTGATGCCCGAGCGAGGTGTCCAGGCAGGCGACCAGTTGGTCGGCGCCGACCGCGCACGTCACGTTGCCGTAGGACACCTTCTGCCCGACGCCCAGGAAGGCACCATTGGAGAATTGGCGGCCGCAACCGGTCGATTCACGGTTCAGACGCAGGCCCGCCGCGCCCTGGGAGCGGACGGTCCCGATCACACAGCCGCCGGGCACCGGAGCACCCGAGCTGAGCGGCGCGGTTGCCAAGCCCGGCATGTCGCCGTCGCACATGATGGCCTGCGACGATCCCGCCGGTGGGTCCGTGGCGTCGAATTGGCACGCGATGTTATAGGGCGTGGAGAAATTCACCCAGCGCCCGGGGCCCTTCGGCCCGGTGGTGATGTAGGCGTCTGCCGGGGCCGCCGTGAAGTCGTCGAGATTGGGAAACCCCGCGGGTTGCGCCCCTGCGGGTGATCCCGGAGTCCCGATGAGCAGGCCGCCCGCCATCCCGGCGACGGCCAGCGCCCGCGTGACTCGACGGATGGAACCGTTCATCGCCCGTCTCCGGTTACGGCTTGGGAGCCCAGTCCCACACCGACATGTCGTCGCGCGGGTATTGACTGCAGGCTTCGGTCGACTTGGCGACGACGCCCTTGTTGTTGAAGAAGATCTTGGCGTGGTTGGGCCAGGACACCGTCATCGGGTCGGCGAAGTTCGTCGCCAACTCCTCGGAGTAGGCCCGGCGCTGCTCGGGGTTCAGCGAGAAGAACCAGTGCATCTTGTCGATGGCCGCCTGCTGCACCTGCACCGGCTTGTTGTGCATGTCGATCATGTAGCGCTCGTAGTAGACCGGCGACAGGTCGCGGCTGGCGGCCAGCATCTGCTCGGCGCTGCAGTCGGTGCGGATCACCCGGCGCGGGATCGGGAAGTCATCGGTGGCGTCGGCGGCGGCGGTTGCGGGGAGCAACGCGGCGGCGATCCCGGCGACGGTGGCCAGGACGGCCACCCGGAGCATCGAGCGAATCGGGCGGTGCGTACGCATGGAATCCACTCTAACCACTACCCCGGACCTTTCCCTATGTCAGTTTTCCGACCTTTGAATGCTACAGAACTTTAGCCGTGCTACCTAATTAGTTGTCGTCGCTCGGCGCATGGGATCGCTCACAGCCGGCCACCGATTGTGTCGCTTACGGCAGCCCTCAGCGCTGCGGAGGGGCGAACTCCTCGGTCGCATCCACGTCGGACTCCCGCGCGGCGGCGGCGACTTCCCGGTGCCGGGCGGCTTTGCCGCCGACGTGCGGCAGCACGTTGATGGGCCACCAGAACCAGCGGCCCAGCAAGGCCGCGATCGACGGCGTCATGAACGCCCGCACGATCAAGGTGTCGAACAGCAGCCCCAAGCCGATGGTGGTGCCAACCTGCCCGATGATGCGCAGGTCGCTGACCACCATCGAAGCCATGGTGAAGGCGAACACCAGGCCGGCCGCCGTCACCACCTTCCCGGTGCCGCCCATCGCCCGGATGATGCCGGTGTGCAATCCGGCATGGATCTCCTCTTTGAATCGAGAGACCAGCATCAGGTTGTAGTCCGACCCCACCGCCAGCAGAACGATCACCGACATCACCATCACCAGCCAGTGCAGTTGCATACCGATGAGGTACTGCCAGACCAGCACCGACAGCCCGAAGGACGCGCCCAGTGACAGTGCGACGGTGCCGACGATCACCAATGCGGCGATCAGCGCACGCGTGATCAGCAGCATGATGACGAAAATCAGGCACAGCGAGGCGATTCCGGCGATCAGCAGGTCGTAGTTGGAGCCGTCGTGCATGTCCTTGAACAGCGCTGCGGTCCCGCCGAGATAGATCTTGGAGTCCTCCAGCGGTGTTCCCTTGAGCGCCTCTTCGGCAGCAGTGCGAATCTTGTCGATATGCGAGATACCTTCTGCGGTGGCGGGATTGCCGCGGTGCGCGATGATCATCCGGACGGCCTTGCCATCAGGGGAGACGAACATCTTCATCGCACGCTTGAAGTCCGGGTTCTCGAAGACCTCCGGCGGCAGATAGAACGAGTCGTCGTTCTTTGAGTCGTCGAACGCCTTACCCATCGCGGTGGCGTTGTCGCCCATCTCTTCCATCTGGTTGAAGATGCCGGACATGGTGCTGTGCATCGTCAGCATCATGGTCTGCATGGTCGCCATGGTCTCGATCATCGGTGGGAAGGTGGTCAGCATCTGCGGCATGAGCTTGTCCATGTCGCCCATGTGCATGATCATCCTGTCCATGCTCTCGCTCATCGGGTCGACACTGTCGACCATGTCGAACGCCGAGCGCAGCGAGAAGCAGATCGGGATGTCGTAGCAGTGCGGTTCCCAGTAGAAGTAGCTGCGGATGGGCCGCCAGAAATCCTCGAAATCGGCGATGTGGTCCCGGATGTCGTAGATCTGAGCCTGTAGGACGTCCATGTCGGCCACCATCTCGTGGGTGGTGGCGGCCAATTGGCCCATGTAGCCGAGCATCTGGCGCATGGTGGCGATGGTCTCGCCCATCGCGTCGGCCTGGGTGAGCATGTCGTCCATGCGCTTCTTCTGGAACTGCATGGTCTGCATCTGACCGGCGTTCTGCATGCTCATCTGAAACGGAATCGAGGTGTGTTCCAGCGGGGTTCCCTGCGGCCGGGTGATCGCCTGGACCCGGGAGATGCCGACGACCTTGAACACCGCCTTGGCCAGTTTGTCGATGACCAAGAAGTCTGCCGGGTTGCGCAGGTCGTGATCGGTTTCGATCATCAGCATTTCCGGCATCATCCGGGACTGCGAGAAATGCCGGTCGGCCGCGTTGAAGCCCTCATTGGCCGGGATGTCGGTGGGAATGTACTTGCGGTCGTCGTAGGCCGGTTGATAGCCCGGCAGCGCCAGCAGGCCGACAGCCGCAATGGCCAGTGAGGCAACCAGAATCGGCCCGGGCCAACGGACGATCGCCGTCCCGAGTTGCCGCCAGCCGCGGGTGCTCATCTTACGTTTGGGCTCGAACAGTCCGAACCGGCTGCCGACCGTGATGATCGCCGGCCCCAGGGTCAACGCGGCCATCACCGAGACGACCATGCCCACCGCGCACGGGATGCCCAGCGAGGCGAAGTAGGGCATGTGGGTGAAGTGCAGACAGAACAGTGCGCCCGCGATGGTCAGCCCGGAGCCCAGGATGACGTGGGCGACGCCGTTGAACGCCGTGTAGTAGGCCGTTTCCCGATCCTGGCCGTCGTGACGGGCCTCGTGGTAGCGGCCGATGAGGAAGATCGCGTAGTCGGTGCCGGCGGCGATCGCCAGCGAGACCAGCAGGTTGACGGCGAACGTCGTCAATCCGACCAGGTGGTGATGGCCGATGAATGCGACCACCCCGCGCGCCGCGGACAGCTCCAGACCGACCATGGCCAGCAGTAGCACCATGGTGGTGACCGACCGGTAGAGCGCCAGCAGCATGGTCAGGATCACCAGGATGGTGACGGCCATCATCCTGAGCATGGACTTGTCGCCGGCGTGGTTCATGTCGTTGGCCAGCGCGGCGGTGCCGGTGACGTAGACCGTCAGCCCGGGCGGTTTCTGGATCGAGTCGACGATGTTGCGGACCGACTCGACGGAGTCGTTGGCGGAGGCCTGGCCGATATTGCCGACCAGGTTCAGCTGCACGTAAGTCGCTCTGCCGTCGGCACTCTGGGCGCCGACCGCGGTGAGTGGATCACCCCAGAAGTCCTGGACGTGCTGCACGTGAGCGGTGTCGGCTTCGAACCGCTTAACCATCTCCGCGTAGTACTCATGCTCGGCGTCGCCGAGTTCGTGGTCGGCCTCCAGCACCACCATGGCGGTGCTGTCATAGTCCGACTCCTGGAAGACCCTGCCCATCTCGGCTATGGCCTGCGTAGCCGGCGCGGACGCCGGGCTCGCCGACACGGCGTTCTCTTTGCCGATCTGCTCCAGCGACGGCACGGTGGCGCCGAGCAGCACGATCAGGCCGACCCAGAAAAGGATGATCGGCACCGACAGCCGCCGGATGGTGTGCGCGACGAACGTCCGCTGAGGAGGCCCGTCCGCCTTACCGGTTATCGGCGGACTCATGCCGCCTTCAGCAGACAGAAGGTGTAGGCGTTCACCTCATTGGAGATGCGTTCGGCCTTCACCTCCCCATCCACGGTGATCCGGCAACCGATGCTGTTGCTATCACCTTGCGCCATAATGCTTCCCACCACTGCCGGCAAAGTCGTGACGATCTCGAGCTGCCATGGCAGTTGGGCGCCTTGGACACGTTGGGGTTCGGAGTTGACGTCGAAGTAGCTGATGTCGGCCACCGTGCCCGGGGGGCCGAAGATCTCATAGGTCAGCCGCTTGGGGTTGAACGGCTTGGTCTCGTCGACCTGACCGTCGGAGTACGACGGGCGCTTCTCAGATCCGAACAGGCCATGGATGCGCGTCACCGTGAACCCGGCGACACCGACCACGGCCAGAATCACCAGGGGTATCCACACCCGGCTCAGCACCTTGAAAATCGGAGTCCCCTTCACCTAGCACCTTTGGGTACCCTAACCCAAGTCCACGTGCGTAAACGCACGCTACAGCACTGCCCGGAACTGTCGCAACGCACGT
Source organism: Mycobacterium sp. IDUB_21 (assembly GCF_055419425.1). Taxonomy (NCBI): domain Bacteria; kingdom Bacillati; phylum Actinomycetota; class Actinomycetes; order Mycobacteriales; family Mycobacteriaceae; genus Mycobacterium; species Mycobacterium sp. IDUB_21. The sequence goes on from NZ_JBVAXQ010000016.1 coordinate 73,230, forward strand.
CATGTGCGTTATCATCGCGCCGTGCCGCAGGTCTCATTTCAACGCGCTCGCAGCGACGAGAAGAAGCGCCAGCGGGCAGAAGCGCTGGTCGAAGCCGCGCGCTCGGTGGCGCTCGAGGCGGGCGTCGCGTCGGTGACGCTGACCGCGGTGGCCGGACGGGCCGGGGTGCACCACTCGGCCGTCCGCCGCTATTTCAGCTCCTATAAAGAGGTGCTGCTGCGTCTGGCGGCTGAGAGCTGGGAGCGATGGTCGGAGTCGGTCTGCGTGGGATTGGACCAACCCGGGCCGATGTCGCCGGACCGGGTGGTCGAGATCCTGGTCAATGGACTCGCCGCCGACCCGCTGTTCTGCGACTTACTGTCCAACCTGCACCTGCACCTAGAACATGAGGTGGACGCCGAGCGGGTGATCGAGGTGAGGCGGGTCAGCACTGCCGCGGTGATGGCCAGTGCCGGCGCGATCGAGCGGGCGCTGCCCGGGCTCAAGCCGAGGGGGGCACTGGATCTGCTGTTGGCGGCCTATTCGCTGGGCTCGGTGCTCTGGCAGGTCGCTCATCCACCGCAGACGCTGACCAACGCCTACGCCGACGAACCGGAGCTGTCGCCGGACTGGAACCTGGACTTCACCGCGGCGCTGACCCGGCTGCTCACCGCCACCTGTGTCGGACTGCTGGAGCCCCCAAACTGACTCAGTCTGATTTCTCCCGGCTGGGCTGCACCCGTTTGGGTTCGCCGGGCATCTTCGGATAATTCGGCGGGTAGGGCAGGTCACCCAGGCCGAGGGCTTCGTCGGCCACCACCATTTCGCGCAGCGGCTCGAGGGATTGTTCGAGGTCGTCGATGCTGCGCCACGGATCGCCGCGCCGCGCGATGAGATCGGGCACGGTGGCGATGGTGTAGTCGTCGGGGTCGGCGCCGTCGGCCAACTCGTCCCAGGTCAACGGTGTGGAAACAGTGGCGATCGGGGTGGCCCGCACCGAATAGGCCGACGCCATGGTGCGGTCGCGGGCGTTCTGGTTGAAGTCGACGAAGATCCGCGCACCCCGCTCCTCCTTCCACCACGAGGCGGTGGCCGCCTCCGGGGCGCGCCGCTCGATCTCGCGGGCCAGCGCGATTCCGGCCCGGCGGACCTCGATGAAGTCCCAATCGGCCTTGATCCGCAGGTAGACGTGCAGACCGCGGCCACCGGACGTCTTGACGTAGCCGACGAGGCCGAGCTCGTCGAGCAGCGGGTGCAACACCTCCAGCGCGACCGCGCGGGCCTGCGCGAAGCCGGTGCCGGGCTGCGGGTCCAGGTCGATGCGCAGCTCGTCGGGGTGGTCGGTGTCGGGGCAACGCACCGGCCACGGGTGCAGCGTCACGGTGCTCATCTGCACCGCCCACAGGATGTCCGCGGGCCGGATGACCTTGAGCGCGTCGGCGGTACGGCCGGAGGGGAAGGTCACCCGGCAGGACTCCAGATAGTCGGGATGCCCGCGCGGCAGCCGCTTCTGGTAGACCGCAGTGCCTTCAGCGCCCACCGCACCGTTTGGGAACCGCTGCAGATGGGTGGGCCGGTCCCGCAATGCGTGCAGCAGCGGCCCACCGGCCACCGCCAGGTAGTAGTCGGCCAGCGCGCGTTTGGTCCCGGCTGCGCCGAGCCGGGGGAAGTACATCTTGTCACCGCTGGTGAATCGGACGGCGACGCCGTCGACCTCCAATTCCTCGGCTTGGCCTTTGCCGGACACCTCAGGTCTCCAACACATCGTCGAGTTCGTAGTTCAGCGGCACGTCGAGCTGGTCGAACGTGCAACTGGCGGGGTCCCGGTCGGAACGCCACCGCAACAGCTTCACGGTGTGGCGGAACCGGTCCCCTTCCATCTGGTCATAGGCGACCTCGGCGACCCGCTCGGGCCGGATCGGGACCCACTGCTTGTCGGCCGCGGAGTTCCACCTGCTCGGTTCACCCTCGCGGACGTCACCGAGGCGCAGCGGCTCCAACTCGGTCAGCAGGGCCAGCCGGTCGGCGTCGGTGAACGACGCGGCCCCGCCGACCATCGCCAGCTCGCCGTCGGCGCGGTACAGGCCCAACAGCAGCGAGCCGATTCCCGCGCCGCTCTTGTGGATGCGGTAGCCCATGACCACGCAGTCGGCGTCGCGACGGTGTTTGACCTTGACCATGTCGCGCTTGCCGGGCAGGTAGGGCCCGTCAGTCCGTTTGGCGACCACCCCATCCAGCCCGGCCCCTTCGAACGTGGTGAGCCAGCGGGTGGCCTGCTCTGGATCCGCGGTGGCGCGGGTGACATGGCAACTGGGCCCGCCGCCCACCAACTCCGCCAGCGCCTCCCGCCGTACTCGGAACGGCTCGCTGAGCAGCGATGCCTCCCCGGTGGCCAACGCATCGAAGCCGATGAACTGCGCCGGGGTCTGCTCGGCCAGCATCCGCACCCGGCTCTGGGCGGGATGGATCCGCTGGCTCAACGACTCCCAGTCCAGCCGAGTCCGTCCGCCGATCTGCCGGGGTACCACCACCTCCCCGTCGAGCACACAGCGCGGCGCGACCTCGGCACGCAAGGCGTCCAGCAGCTCCGGGAAGTAGCGGCCCAGCGGTTTTCCGTTGCGCGACTGCAGCAACACCTCGTCGCCGTCGCGAAACACGATGGCACGGAAACCGTCCCACTTCGGCTCATAGGACCAGGATCCCGGCTCCTCGCCCGCACCGGGAACCTTGGCCGCGGCCTTGGCGAGCATCGGATCCACCGGCGGCGCCACGGGCAGGTCCATGGTGTCCATCATGGATGCTGCGCCCCCGTCTGTCACAGAAGTCACGGCGCACCTGTCCGCCGAGTGTGCGGTTTGGGTCGCAAAAGGCCGATATGCCACCCAAACCGCACACTCGGCGCAACTTCACGACCGGCGCTAGCGGCGCAGGAACTCCACGATGTGGCGGGCCAACTCCTCGCCGGCGTCCTCCTGCAAAAAGTGGCCGGCGTCGTGGATCACCGGGTGCGCACGGCCGCGCGCACCGCGCATCTCGCGCTGGAAGATCGGCGCCATCGCCCCGGTGATCGGGTCACCGTCACTGAACGCCACCAGCATCGGGGTCTCCGAGTCGCACAGCGCGGCCCACGCCGACCGGTTGGCCGGGGCGGCCGGGTCCTCAGGCGTGGTCGGGATCAGTGACGGCATGGTCCGCGGCCCGATGCAGTAGCTGTCGTCGGGGAACGGCGCGTCGTAGCCGGCCCGAACGGCCTCGCCCATGGGCTTACGGCACCCGGACTGCACGAACCATCCGACGTCGATCGTCGGCGCGGTCTGGATCGACTCGCGAAAACGCCACCAGATCTCCGGCATCGGGATGTCCCCGGTGGGCAGACCGGTGTTGGCCACGACCACCCGGCTGAACCGATCCGGATTCTCGGCGAGCAGCCGCAGCCCGATCAGGCCGCCCCAGTCCTGGCCCACCAGGGTCACGTTCTGCAGGTCGAGGACGTCGAATGCCAGCGCCCGCATCCACTCGACGTGGCGGGCGTAGGTGTGGTCTTCCGCTTGAGTCGGCTTGTCCGAGCGCCCGAACCCGACCAGGTCCGGACAGATGACCCGGTGGCCGGCCTCGGCCAGGATCGGCATCATCTTGCGGTACAGATACGACCACGACGGCTCGCCGTGCAGCATCAGGATCGGGTCGGCCTCTTCGGGCCCGTCTTGCACCCAGGCCACCCGCAGGGTGCCGCCGTCATCATCGTCGAGGTCGCAGAACTGGGGCGGGTAACCGAAATCGGGGAGGTCGACGAACCTGTCGTCGGGGGTGCGCAGGGTCTGCATGAGCTGACGATACCGTGACGGTATATACCCCCCGGGGTGTACGATAAATTATGGCCACGACGACAAAGGAGGTCTCATGTCCGTCGCGATGAGCACCGCGGTGTCCGGCGTCGATTTCGACACCGTTACCGCCAAGACGCGAGAAATACTGAAGGACAACGGTTTCGGTGTACTCACCGAAATCGATATGCAGGCAACGCTTAAGGCCAAGCTCGGCGAGGAGATGGAGCGTTACCTGATCCTGGGCGCCTGCAACCCGCCGTTGGCGCACCGCGCCGTCACCGCCGAAAAGCGCATCGGGGTGCTGCTGCCGTGCAACGTCGTGGTCCGCGAGGACCCGCAACACCCCGAGACGGTGCTCGTCGAGGCGATGAATCCGCAACTGATGGCCCAAGTCGTCGACAATCCGGCCCTGGTGCCGATCGCCGACGAGGTGACCGAGAAGATCCGCAACGTCATCGATACCCTGGCTGTTGCGTTGCGCACCGCCTGAGTTGCGCACCGCCTGAAAGGAACCGCTGATGTGCTACCCCGTGCCCTGTCGGGTCTGCGGCAAGACCACCTGGGACGGCTGCGGCGATCACATCGCCGACGTCCGCGCTCAGGTGCCGCCCGAGCAGTGGTGCGAGGGGCACCCCGAACAGCAGGCCCCCCGGCGATCCTGGTGGCAGCGCTAGCTACAGACCCACCGCGCGTTCCAGGTCTTCCAGCGCGGTGTCCAGGTGCCCGAGCAGGCGCTGCAGGTGGGGAACCGCGCGACGGCAGCCGACCAACCCGAAGTCGAGGTTGCCGGCGTTGCTGACCACGGTCATGTTCAGCGCCTGTCCGTCCAGGGCGATCGACAGCGGATAGTTGCCGTCCAGTCGGGCGCCCCGCCAGTACATCGGCTCGGCCGGCCCGGGCACGTTGGAGATGACGATGTTGAAAGGCGGCGGCGCCGCCGAGATGAAGCCGGGGACGGCCGCCAGTGCCAGCGGCGCCATGTTGGCCGCCGACAGTGCCAGCGCCTGAGTGCGCGGCAACTCGCTGAACACCTTCTTGTTACGGCGCATCGACTCGCTGATGGCCTCCAGTCGCTGCGCCGGGTCCGTCAGATCGGTGGCCAGATTGCACAGGATGGTGCCGACCATGTTGCCGCCGGAGTCTGCGTCGGCCTCGCTGCGCAGGTTCACCGGAACCATCGCCACCAGCGGATGTTCCGGCAGGGCCTGCTGTTCGTCCAGGTAGGCCCGCAGCGCCCCGGCGCACATCGCCAGCACCACATCGTTGACGGTCACCCCGGCGGCCCGCTTGATCGCAATGACGCGCGCCACCGGCCAGGACTGCGCCGCGCACCGGCGCGCCCCACCGATCTTGACGTTGAGCATGGTGCGCGGCGCTTCGAACGGCAGGGTCAGCTGCTGCTCGAACAGTGCCGCACGTGCCAGCTTCACCGTCGACGGACCCAGGGCCGCAACGCCTTTGACAACTCCGGTCAGCTGACGCAGCCGGGACGGCGCCTCGGGGTGCGGCCGCGACGGCGGCGAGATGGACCACGGGGTGCGCAGTTCCTCCTCGCGCGGATCGACCGACAGGGTTCGGTGCAGCAGCCGCAGCAGTGAGACACCGTCGATCAGCGCGTGGTGGATCTTGACGTAGACGGCGAACCGCCCGTCGTTGAGACCTTCGACCAGATGCGCCTCCCACAGCGGGCGGTGCCGGTCCAGCAGGCTGCCGTGCAGTAGCGAGGTCAGCTCCAGCAGGTCGCGCACCCGGCCCGGAACCGGCAGCGCCGAACGCCGGATGTGGTACTCGATGTCGATCTCGTCGTCGAAAGCCCAGCCCACGTTCGCGATCCCGCCGAGCAGGGTCGCCGGACGTTTACGAAACGCGGGCTGCAGGTCACGGGCGCCCAGCAGACCCTGATAGATCTCGCCGACGAACTCCGGGCCGGCTCCCGGCGGCGGTTCGAACAACATCAGGCCGCCGACATGCATGGGATGCTCTCGCGTTTCGGTCAGCAGGAACATCGAATCAGTCGGTGACATCAGCTGCATCGATCCATTCAACCCCGGCCGGCCACCGGGCGCTTGCTAGTCTTGCCCGGTGCGTCGCCGGACTGTTGTCTGTGTCGCCTCGGCTGCGTGCTTGATGGCGGCAACCGCCGGTGCGCCCGCTGGGGGCGCAGACCCCGCCAGCCCCACCGTCGCCGGCAAGACGGTGTTTCTGGATGCGGGGCACAGCGGTTCCAACGACGCCTCGATCGCCCGGCAGGTACCCAACGGACGCGGTGGCACCAAGCCGTGTCAGACCAGCGGGACCGCCGCCGACGACGGTTACCCCGAGCACAGCCTCAACTGGGATGTGACCAACCGGATCCGGGCAGCCCTCGACCAGATGGGCGTACACACCGAACTCTCCCGTGCCGACGACACCTCGCCCGCGCCGTGCATCGACGCCCGTGCCGCCGCGGCCAACGGCGCGCACCCGGACGCGATCGTGTCCATCCACGCCGACGGCGGACCGGCCTCCGGCCGCGGATTTCACGTCAACTACTCCAGCCCACCGCTCAACGACGCCCAGGCCGGCCCGGCCGTGCGGCTGGCCGGTGACATCCGGGACTCTCTGGCGGCCGCGGGCATCCCCGAGTCCAGCTACCTCGGCGCCGACGGACTCTACGGTCGGCCGGATCTGGCCGGGCTGAACCTGGCCGAGTACCCCGCGGTGCTGGTCGAACTGGGCAACATGCGCAACGCCGACGACGCGGCGTTGCTGGAGAGCGCTGATGGGCGGGCGCGGTACGCCGCGGCTGTCACCAGCGGGATCGTCGCGTTCCTCAGCGGGTGATGATGTCAGGACGGGCCGTCGGCAAGACCGCCAGAACACTTTTCGGCGTGGCCTGCGTGATGCTGGCGTTGGCGGGTTGCGCGGACACCACGCCCACCGTGGTGACCGGACGAGCGGTGTCGATGCTGTACAACCCGGGCAAGGTCGGCGGCTTGCCCACCACCGAGGGGCCCAGTGGCCCGCGCGGCGACGTACCGCCCGTCACCCCCAGGGTGAACAACAGCGACGGCGGGCAGATCGACCGGCTGTCGCTGTTCGCGATCGACGACATCGAAGAGTTCTGGACGCAGCACTACGCCCAATCCCTGAGCGGACGCTTCCAGCCGGTATCGACGCTGATGTCCTACGACTCCACCGACCCCAATACCCCTTCGGTGTGCGGCGGCGATGTCTACCACCTGCCCAACGCGATGTACTGCCGCAAGGCCGACACGATGGCCTGGGATCGGGCCAAGTTCATGCCGACGGCCCGAAAGTACTTCGGCGACATGGCGATCAACGGGACGCTGGCCCACGAATACGGGCACGCCCTGCAGAACATGTCCGACATCGTGGGCCCGCTGACCCGAACCCTGGTGCGCGAACAGCAGGCCGACTGCTTCGCCGGGGTGTACATGCAGTGGGTGGCCGCGGGCAGTTCGTCGCGCGCGGCGTTGAGCACTGGCGACGGGCTCAACCACGTGCTGGCCGGGCTGATCGTGATCCGCGACCCGGTCTCGACGTTGGACAACCCGGTGTCGATCTCCGACGAGCACGGCACCGCGCTGGACCGGGTCGGCGCCTTCCAGACCGGCTTCGACGGCGGCGCACAGATGTGCGCCGAGATCGACATGGGCGAGATCCGCAAGCGCCGCGGCAACCTGCCGCGCTCGCTGTTCGATTCAGAGAACCCGCAGAGCGACCTCACGATCGACGAGTCCGTCCTGTCGACGCTGATGGAGCAGCTGGGCCAGATCTTCGGCTTGTCCCGGCCGCCGAGCCTCTCTACGTCGGGCAAGTGCCCGAGCGGCCACGAGCCCAACCCGGTTGCCTACTGCCCGGAGACCAATACCGTCGTCATCGACATGGCCGGCTTGCAGGACATGAGCGCACCGACGGATCAATCGACACTGGGTATGCCGCAGGGCGACAACACCGGATTGTCGGCCGTCACGTCGCGGTATGCGCTTGCAGTGCAACGTGAACGCGAGGTCGGTTTGGAGTCTGCGACGGCGGCGCTGCGGACCGCGTGTCTGACCGGGGTGGCCCAGCGCCGGATGGCCGAGCCGATGACGCTGTCGTCGGGCCCGGGCTTGACGCTGGCCGGCGGCGACCTCGACGAGGCGGTCACCGGACTGCTGATGAACGGCGTGGTGGCCAGTGACGTCGACGACCACACCGTGCCGGCCGGTTTCACCCGGATCCTCGCTTTTCGCTCCGGGCTGCACGGCGATATCGACGGATGCTTCGAGCGGTTCCCGTGAACCGTCGACCCGAGCCGCCGGACCCGCCGGAGCGGCGGACCACGCCGATACCGCGCCTGCCCCGGCGCCCACCCGGGCCGCCACCGGGCCGGCCGGCGCAACCTCCAGCTCAGCCCTGGTATCTGGAGTTCCGGCGGCCCCCGGCCCAGCCGCCGCGGGTCCCGCCGCCGCGGTCACACCGGCCGCCCCCTCCGGGCCCCCGGCCGCCGGCACCGCCGCCGCCTCCCGCGTCGACTCCGCCGAAACGGGTTGACCCCCAACACCAGTCGAATCGGGGGATGCTGCTGGTCGGGGCGGCCGTCACCGGCACGCTCGCGCTGGCGGTGCTGCTGACGTTGGTCCTGCGTGGCGTCGTCGGCGGCTCCGGGCCGGTGGAACTCGACGTCACCCACGCCCAAGACGGTGTCCGCCAGGTGCTCACCGACCCGATCAACGGCTACGGGCGCGAGGACGTGACCGCCGTCCGGTGCAACAACGGGGTCAACCCGAGGGTGCGGAAGGGCAGCAGTTTCACGTGCCTGGTCACCGTCGACGGCGACCAGCGTCAGGTGCTGGCGGAGTTCTCCGACGACGCGGGAACTTATGAGGTGGACCGGCCGCGGTGAGAGTTATTCGCGGCGAGTGTGCGGTTTCGCACGCCGACCCTGGTGGATCGGGTACCAAACCGCACACTCGCACGCATTCACATGGCGGTGGCGGAGGGATTTGAACCCTCGGACGGGGGTTACCCGTCACACGCTTTCGAGGCGTGCTCCTTAGGCCGCTCGGACACGCCACCGCGGGACAGCGTACCCAACGACGGTGCCGTCAGCCCAATCGCTGCCGGGCGAAGAACGCCTCCAGTGGTGCAGCACACTCCTGAGCCAGCACCCCACCGCGGACCTGCGGGCGGTGATTGAGCCGGCGATCGCGCACCACGTCCCACAGTGAGCCGACCGCCCCGGTCTTGGGTTCGAAGGCCCCGAACACCAGCCGCGCGACCCGGGCGGCCACCAGCGCCCCCGCGCACATGGTGCACGGCTCCAGGGTGACGGCCAGCGTCGCGCCGGTCAGCCGCCAGCCGTCGCCGAGTACCGCGGCCGCCTCGCGGAGGGCCAGCAGCTCGGCGTGCGCGGTCGGGTCGCCGAGGGCTTCGCGGGCGTTGGCCGCCCGGGCCAGCACGGTGCCGTCGGCGCCGAGCACCACCGCACCCACCGGAACATCGCGGGGGCCGGCCTGGCCGGCAGCCGCCAGTGCGGCACGGATCAGGTCCTCGTCGGCGGGCGGGCCGGTCACCGACCGCGTCGCGGCAGCGCCGCGGTGAGCTGCTCGTCGAAGCCCATCTCGCTGGCGATCCGGTGCAGTTGCTCATCGACGGGCTGGTCGGACTCGTCGAGGATGACGCCGAGCACCGCGGCAGGCAGTCCGATATCGGACAACAGGCCCAGATCGCCCTCTTCGAACGGTTCGGAGTCCTCCAGGTCATCGGCGTCGATGTCGGCGTCCAACTGCTCGAGCACCTCGTCAGCGAGGTCGTAGTCCAGTGCGGCCGTCGCATCCGAGAGCAGCAAGCGGGTTCCGGCCGGACCGGGGCGGACGATCACGAAGAATTCATCGTCGACATTGAGGAGTCCGAAAACCGCTCCTGCACTGCGTAATTCACGCAGCTCCGTCTCTGCCATCGACAGACTGGTCAGCGTCGCGGCACGCATCGCCGTGCAACGCCACTTGCCGTCTTCGCGCACAACAGCCACCCCGAAGCCGTCCAGCGTGTCCGCCGGCCGGCCCTGTGTGGACGCGCCCTGTGCTCCCATGGCCGCCAACGGTAGTCGCCGTTTACGCCCTTGACCAGCGTGTGCCAACCTGGAGAGGTGGTGGTAAGCGCAACGAAAACACCGGTGTGTGTGCTGGGGCTCGGTCTGATCGGCGGTTCGGTGCTGCGCGCCGCCGCCGCGGCCGGCCGGGTGACGTTCGGCTACAACCGCTCGGCGGGGGGTGTGAACGCCGCGGTCGCCGACGGGTTCGACGCCACCACCGAACTGGATTCGGCACTGGCACGGGCCGCCGAAACCCACGCGCTGATCGTGATCGCCGTCCCGGTGCCGGCGCTGGCGGCGCTACTCGACCAGATCCGCCGGCTGGCGCCCGAGTGCCCGCTGACCGACGTCACCAGCGTCAAGAGTGCGGTGCTCGACGCTGTCACGGCCGCTGGACTGCGGGACCGCTTCGTCGGCGGCCACCCGATGGCCGGCACCGCCCACTCCGGCTGGCCGGCCGGGCACGCCGGGCTGTTCGAGGGGGCACCGTGGGTGATCAGCGTCGACGACCACGTGGACCCCACGGTGTTCTCGACGGTATTGGACCTGATCCTGGACTGCGGCTCGGTGGCGGTGCCGGCCCGCTCCGAGGAGCACGACGCGGCCGCGGCCGCGATCTCACATCTGCCGCACCTGCTGGCCGAGGCGCTGGCCGTCATAGCCGCCGACGTGCCGCTGGCGTTCGGGCTGGCAGCGGGGTCGTTCCGGGACGGCACCCGGGTGGCGGGCACCGCCCCGGACCTGGTGCGGGCCATGTGTGAGGCGAACTGGCTGCACCTGCTGCCGGCGCTGGACCGGGCCATCGAACTGCTGGGCGAGGCTCGGGATTCACTGTCGGCCGCCGACTCGGTGGCCGACCTGGTCAACCACGGCCATGCCGCCCGGACCCGCTACGACAGTTTCCCGCGCACCGAGATCTTCGCCGTCGTCGTCGGCGCGGACGACTGGCGCCGGGAGCTGGCCGCCGCCGGCCGGGCGGGTGGGGTGATCAGATCCGCGCTGCCAACCCGGGATAGTCGATGACGAACCCGTCGTCATCGACGGTGATGGTGGTGCCGCCGGGATCGGTGCCCGGAGTCAGGACCGTGATTCCGGTCTCGGTGCTGCTGTAGCTGGCCTCCGCCGCGACCACCGACATCTCCGGAAGCCACAGGTAGACCGTCGGCAGGGTGACCGCAGCCACCCGCTGATGCAGCCGGGCCCGCCGGATCGGCAACGCGTTGAAGAACGGGCTGAGCACGACGTCGAGGTCCAACGCCCCGTCGTAGCCCGCACGTGACTGCCCACGGGCGTCGGTGATCAGCCACATGTTCTCTTCGTCGCGGGCGATCACCAGCTGGCGGTCCCGTTCGGCCACCGTGACGGTCAGCCCCAGCCGCTTGGTGGCCCCGGACTCGTCGGTCTGCAGGTCGTAGTAGGCGCTGAACGCCGGGTGGGTGTCGGTGGCCGCCGCCACGATCCGGCCGTTGGCCCTGATCCGGTTGCCGGACAATTGCACCCGCACCGACTCCATCCGCGTGGCGTCGGGCGCCCGCCAGGTAAGGATCGCCGGCCACGAGCCGGACGGGGCTGCGCTCACCGGACCACCGTAGGCGACCGATCGGCGATCCGCAGTGCCCTGGAGGCGGAAACTGACGGGAAGTCGTTCATTTCCGCGTCGGAAGCGGCAAGATGGCACCCATGAGCAGCGATCCCACCGTGCCAGCCGACCCGTCGCGGGGCGAAACCACACCGCCGCCACCGGCCGCAATGCCGTTGACCCGCGCCGGCGCGCTGTGGAGCGCGCTGATCGCCGGTTTTCTGATTCTCATCGTGCTGCTGGTGTTCGTCACCCAGAACACCGGTCCGGTCGACCTGACGTTCCTGGCGTGGACGTGGAGCCTGCCGCTGGGTGTGGCGATCCTGCTGGCGGCGGTCTGCGGCGGGCTGGTCACCGCGCTGGCCGGCACCGCGCGGATCTTCCAGCTGCGGCGCGCCGCCAAGAAGACGCTCGCCCGGCGGTAGCCGGCCGGGTAGGCGTCTAGCCCGCCGCGTCGGCGGCGTCATTCCCGGGTAGCCGGGGTTGATTGCGCGGCAGCAGATCCCAGACGTGCTCAGTACCGTTCGTCGACGCCACTGCGGCCTGCCCGGACCGCGAATAGAGCAGCCGCGTGACCGACACGTAGTCGATGGGAAACGACAACAACCGCGGTGTGCCCAGGATCTGGTGCAGCACCACATTGATCACGCCACCGTGGCTGAACACCGCCACCGTGTCATCGACGCCGGCGGCGGCCACCACGTCGGCGACGGCGGCAGCCACCCGCGCGCAGAACGCGACCTCGTCGACGTCGCCGGGCAGGTGGCCCTGCGACATCCGGGCCCAGTCCTGCGGCCGCTCGGTGCGCAGCTGCTCGATGGGCAGATACCCGGCCATCTCCCGGTCGTACTCGGCGAACCGCTCATCGATGTCGATGGTCAGCGCGCGCTCGCGGGCCAATGGTTCGGCGGTCTGCACCGCCCGGCGCTGCGGGCTGCTGACCAACCGGGTGATCGGGTAGCGCTGCAACGCAGCGGGCAGGCGCAGAGCCTGCTCGAGTCCGGTCTCGGAAAGCTCAGGGTCCGAACCCTGGCCGTACTCGCTGCGCAGCGGGAGCGCGTGGCGGATAAGCAGCAACTGCACGCTGCCACCCTAAGGTGCCGGTTCGACCCCGCGTCAGGGGGTGACGATGTTGAATCCGGGGTCTGCGCTGTCGAGCACGCCCAGCAGTCTCGGCAGCGCCGACTGGTCGCCGGCGACTTCCAGTGTTCCCTGCCCCAGCAGGGCCGCGAGTAACGCCGACTTGCCGGCCGGGGTGATGGTGGCATCCGCGGTGTCCGGGTCCGGGGGGACCTTCCGGTAGACCAGCACGCCGTTGCGCAGCGTGAGCCGATAGTTGGCGCCGGTGTCGGCGAAGGTGATGTCGAGGGCCAGTTCAAGCTCCCAGGCCCGCGGCGCGTCCACCCGGATCGCCAGGCTGTCGAACAGCTGCTCGGGGCTCAGCTGGGACAACAGCGTCGTCGAGGTGACCTGCACGGCAGTACCGAATACCCCGGTTCGCAATTCGGTGGCACCGGACAGGAAGAAGTTGCGCCACGTCGCATTCTCCGCACCGTAGGCCAGCTGCTCGCAGGTGTCTGCGTAGAGGCGGCGCGCACCGGCATGATCGGCATCGGCGAATACTGCGTGGTCGAGCAGTGTCGCCGCCCAACGGAAATCACCGTTGTCGAACGCTTCGGCGGCCAGCTCGACGACTCGCTCCACCCCACCCAGGGCTGCGGTGTAGCGGGTGGCCAATGCCTCGGGCGGGTGCGGCCACAGCCGCGCCGGGTTGCCGTCGAACCAGCCCATGTAACGCTGATAGACGGCCTTGACGTTGTGGCTCACCGAGCCGTAGTAGCCGCGGGCATGCCAGGCGCGTTCCAGCGCAGGGGGCAGTCGGAACTGTTCGGCGATCTCGGCCCCGGTGTGGCCCCGGTTCAGCAGCCGCAACGTCTGGTCGTGCAAGTAGGCATACATATCCCGTTGCAGCGCCAGGTATTCCGCTATCCGCTCGGCGCCCCAGGTCGGCCAGTGGTGCGAGGCGAACACGACGTCAGCCCGCCCGGCGAAGGTGTCGATGGCCTCGGTGAGGTACCCCGCCCACGCGTGCGGGTCACGTACCAGCGCACCGCGCAGCGTCAGCAGATTGTGCTGGGTGTGGGTGGCGTTCTCGGCCATGCACAGTGCCCTGGATTTTGGGAAGTAGAAGTGCATCTCGGCCGGCGCCTCGGTGCCCGGTGCCAACTGGAACTCGATCTGCACGCCGTCGACGGCGTGGGTCTCACCGGTGTCGGCGATGGTGACGGTCGGAACGATCACGGCCACCTCCCCGGTTGAGGTGTTCTGCCCCAGTCCACAGCCGACCTGTCCGAGCGGACCGCGCGCCAACTGGGTGCCGTACATGTAGGAGGCCCGCCGCGACATCGCGGTTCCGGCGTAGACGTTCTCCTGCACGGCATGCTCGATGAAGCCCTGCGGGGCGATGACGGCGACCCGGCCGGCGTCGACCTCGGCTTGCGAGGTGACGCCCAGCACGCCACCGAAATGGTCGACGTGACTGTGCGTGTAAATAACCGCGGTGACGGGCCGGTCACCGCCGCGGTGTTCGCGGTAGAGCCCCAGCGCGGCGGCGGCGACCTCGGTGGAGATCAGCGGATCGATGACGATGACACCCGTATCGCCCTCGACGAAGGTGATGTTCGAGAGGTCGAAGCCACGGACCTGGTAGATACCCTCGGTGACCTCGTAGAGCCCTTGCTTGGCCGCCAGTTGGGACTGGCGCCACAGGGCCGGATGCACCGACGTCGGCGCATCCCCGGCCAGGAAGCCGTAGCTGTCGTTGTCCCATACCACCCGGCCGTCGGCGGCGGTGATGACGCACGGACTCAGCGCAGCGATGAAGCCGCGGTCGGCGTCCGCGAAATCGGTTGTGTCCCCGAAGGGCAGCGTGCTCAGGTGTTCACGGTGCGCGGCCTCGACCGCCGCGCTGACCGGCCGGTGCTCCATGGCGACTAGATTGCCACTGATCTGGTCCCCGCGCGTGTCAGCGGCGCCGCGTGAACGCGCTCAGCACGGCGCGCAACCGCGTCCACCAGGATCGGCGGGCGACCCTGTCTTGCGTCTCCTGCGCCTCGTGGGCGTAATCCTGAATGGTTTCGTCGCCTTCTTCAGCGCGCATGGGCACTCACTCCTCGGGCTCCTCGGGCGGGTCTTCGGGTACCAGCCGCTCCGGCACTTCTTCGGGCGCCAGGCGTTCGGGCGGGTCCGCGGGCACCAGTCGTTCCGGCGGCTCCTCGGGAACACGCCTGTGCGGCGGTTCCTTGGGTGTTCCCGGCTCAGGTGGCATTTCGGGATTCATCCGGGTCGCCTACCCGTCACGCGGCGGGGGCAAACCCCGGGGCGAGCGTGCGTGAATCCGGCCTCGGCACGGAGTGTCGGGCCGGGGACACGCGCGCTCGCGCTAAAGGGGTAGGTGGACGGTGAACTCGGTGTGGCCGGGCTTGCTGGTAACTCCGATGGTTCCGCGATGGGCTCGGACCACCGCCGAAGCGATCGCCAACCCCAGCCCGGTGCTGCCGCCCTTGCGGGACCGGGAGGTGTCGCCGCGGGCGAACCGCTCGAAGATCTCCGGCTGGAACTCATCCGGAATGCCGGGGCCGTCGTCGGTCACGCTGAGCACCGCCGAGGCGGCGTCGACACCCAGTCGGACGGTGACCACGGTTCCCGCGCCGGTGTGCACGCGTGCGTTGGCGAGCAGGTTGGTCAGCACCTGGTGCAGTCGGGCGGCATCGCCGGGCACCATCACCGGCTCCTCGGGCAGCTCAAGGCGCCACTGGTGGTCCGGGCCGCCGACGTGCGCGTCGCTGACCGCGTCGACGGCCAGCCGCGACAGGTCCACCGGCTCGTGCTCCAGCGAGCGGCCCGAGTCCAGCCGGGCCAGTAGCAACAGGTCTTCGACCAGCCGGGTCATCCGCTCGGTTTCGGACTGCACCCGGCTCAGGGCGTGCGCCAGCGATTCGGAGTCCACGCCGTCGGTTACCGGAATACGTTGCGCCAGTTCGGTGTAACCGCGGATCGCGGTCAGCGGGGTGCGCAACTCATGGCTGGCGTCCGCGACGAACTGACGCACCCGGGTTTCACTGGCCTGCCGTGTCGACAGTGCGGTGGCGATGTGATCGAGCATGCGGTTGACGGCGGCGCCCAGCTGTCCGACCTCGGTGTGCGAGCTGGTGTCGGATTCGGCGACCCGCACCGGCAATGTCGCGTCGCCGCGATCCAGCGGCAGATCGGCGACTTCGCCGGCGGTCTGCGCCACCCGGCGCAGCGGGGCCAGCGCCCGCCGGGTGACCACGCTGCCGGCCGTGGCCGCGGCCGCCACCGCGACCAGGGTGACCAACCCGAAGATGAGCAACACCCGCACCATGGTGGCGTCCACCGCTGCCAGCGGCAGCCCGATGACGATGATCTCGTCACCACGGCGGGCCGTCGTCGCGACCAGCCGGTACCGGCCGACCCCGTCGAGCCGCCGGGTGACCGGCCCGGGCTCGGCGGCGACACCGGCCAATAGCGTTGTGGCCGAAGGACTCAGATCCTCGCGCAGGCCCGAGGTGCTCAGGCAGCCCGCGTCGACGACCCGAACTTCACCGTCCACCGCGCCGTCCGCCGGGCCCACCACCGCGCCGACCATGCCGACCGGCTGGCCGGGGGCGTCGAGGAAATCCGGCCCGGGCCCCGGCCGGGGTCGATGATGTCGGTGCCACGACGGTGGGAGCGGCTGGCCGTGCAACCGCGCCGAACGGCGTGAGGCGTCAGACAGTTGGTGGTCGAGCTGGCTTACCAGGTACTGATAGAGCGCCAACTCCGTCACCGCGCCGATGCCGAGGCAGGCCACGGTGAGCAGGGCGATCTGGCCGGCCAGCAACCGCGCCCGCAGCGACCACGGCCGCCGTATGTCAGTGAGTCGGCTTGAGCACATAGCCGGCGCCGCGCAACGTGTGGATCATCGGTTCTCGGCCGTTGTCGATCTTCTTGCGCAGGTAGGAGATGTAGAGCTCGACGATGTTGGCCCTGCCGCCGAAGTCGTAGTCCCAGACCCGATCCAGGATCTGCGCCTTGGACAGCACCCGCCTGGCGTTGTGCATCAGGTAGCGCAGCAGCTCGAATTCGGTGGAGGTCAACGTGATCGGGTCACCGCCGCGCGTCACCTCGTGGGAATCCTCGTCGAGAACCAGGTCACCCACCACGATCTGGGCGCCGGCCTCGGCGGTGCTCACCCCGGTGCGGCGCAACAACGCGCGCAGCCGCAAAACCACCTCTTCGATGCTGAACGGTTTGGTGACGTAGTCATCGCCGCCGGCGGTCAATCCGGCGATGCGGTCCTCCAGCGCGTCCTTGGCGGTCAAGAACAGCACCGGCAGCCGCGGGTTGACCTCGCGCAGCTTGCGCAGCACGTCCAGCCCGCTCATGTCCGGAAGCATCACGTCGAGCACCACCACGTCGGGGCGTTCAGCTTTGGCGGCGGCGATCGCCGAGGCGCCGTCACCCGCGGTCGCGGTGGTCCAGCCCTCGTAGCGCAGTGCCATCGACACCATCTCGGCCAGCACCGTCTCGTCGTCGACCACCAGCACGGTGATCGGTTTGCCGTCGGCACGTGCCATCACGACACGTTCCACCGATCCACGTGACGCAGTCATCGCGTTCCAGTATGTCGCCGGCGATGGGTCTTGCCTGTATCGACACTATGGCCGCGCTGTGAACCGATATCGTTTCAGTCATGGCCCGCACACCGCAGGAGATCTTCGACCACCACCTCCACGCACTGGTTGCCCGCGACGTCGACGAGCTGCTCGTCGACTACACCGACGATTCCGTGCTGATCACCCCGGCCGGCGTGGCACAGGGCCGCGACGGCATCAAGGCGGGGTTCAGCCAGCTGTCCGACGCACTGGCTTCCGCCGTCTTCGACATCAAGTCGAAGACCTACCACGGCGAGATCCTGCTGCTGGAGTGGACGCTCGACTCGCCGGGTTTCCAGGCCGACGGCGTGGACACCTTCGTGTTCGGCGACGACTCGATCCGGGTGCAGACCATCTCCCAGCTGGTACGCCCCAAGGGCTGAGCACAGTATGGACACCGAACCGGTAGCGCAGTGGATGTCTGGCCGGGGGCTGGGCGAGGGCCCGCTGGAAGACGTCACGGAACTGTCCGGCGGGACGCAGAACGTCATGTTGCGGTTCACCCGGTCGGGCTGCAGCTATGTGCTGCGCCGCGGCCCACTGCACCTGCGCCCGCGCAGCAATGACGTGATGTTGCGGGAGACCCGGGTGCTGGCCGCACTGGCCGGCAGCGACGTGCCGCACCCGGGGTTGATCGCGGTCTGCGACGACCCCGCGGTGCTCGGTGACGCGGTGTTCTACCTGATGGAGCCGATCGACGGGTTCAACGCCGGCGGTGAGCTGCCCGAGCTGCACGCCAACGACCCCGCGGTGCGGTACGAGATGGGGCTGTCGATGGCCGACGCACTGGCCAAGCTCGGCGCCGTCGACCATGTCGCGGTCGGATTGGCGGACTACGGGAAGCCGGACGGCTTCCTGGAACGTCAAGTGCCGCGGTGGCTTTCGGAGCTGGACTCCTACCGCCAGTTCGAGAACTACCCGGGGCCCGAGCTGCCCGGCCTGAACGAGGTGGCCGACTGGCTGCAGCGCAATGTGCCGGCGTCGTGGCAGCCGGGAATCTTGCACGGCGACTACCACGCGGCTAACGTGCTGTTCTCCCCCACCGGGCCGGAGGTCGCGGCGATCGTGGACTGGGAGATGTCGACGATCGGGGATCCGCTGCTGGACCTGGGCTGGCTGCTGGCCACCTGGCGCCAGGACGACGGGTCCAGCGTGTTCGGCCACACCCTGACCGGCATGGACGGGCTGGCCTCCACCGACGATCTGGTGCAGCGGTACGCCAAGGGCAGCTCCCGCGACCTGTCGCACATCGGCTGGTATGAGGTGATGGCCAGTTTCAAGCTGGCCATCGTGATCGAGGGAACGCTGGCCCGGGCGTCAGCCGGCAAGGCGCAGAAAGAAGTCGGCGACCAATTGCACGAGGCCGCGGTGTGGCTGTTCGAACGGGCACGAACCCTGATAGCGAGCAAGACATGACCGAACACCTCGACAGGATCGACGAGATCGTTGCGGCCGACACGCACCGGCTGATCGAGGTGTTCAAGGATCTGCACCGCAACCCCGAGGTGGGCTTCCACGAGGTGCGTACCGCGCGGATCGTCTCGCAGGCGCTGAGCAACCTCGGGTTCACGGTGACCACCGGTATCGGCCGGACCGGAGTGGTGGCGGTCCTGGCCAACGGCCCGGGCCCGGTGGTGATGTATCGCGCCGACATGGATGCGCTGCGGGTACCGGAGGCCACCGGCCTGGATTACGCCAGCAGCGACCCGGCACTCGGGCACATGTGCGGCCACGACGCACACGTCACCTGGATGTTGGGAATGGCCAAGGTGCTCGCTGAGACCACCGACTCCTGGTCGGGCACCGCGGTGCTGATCGGCCAACCGGCCGAAGAGTTGATCTCCGGCGCCCAGGCCATGGTTGACGACGGCCTCTACGACGTTGCCCCGCAGCCGGACTCGTTCGTCGCCATGCACACCGCGCCGGTCCCGGTGGGCATGGTGGCCGCCGCGGGCGGTGAGCGGATGGCCGGCACCGACCAGCTCGAGATCATGTTCCACGGCGTCGGCGGGCACGGATCGCTGCCGCAACTGGCCAAGGACCCGGTGCCGATGGCCGCCCAGGCCGTCGTGGGTTTCCAGACCATCATCAGCCGCACCATCGCCCCGCACGAGAGCGCGGTGCTGACGGTCGGCTCGGTGCAGGCCGGCACCACCTACAACGTCATCCCGGACCGGGCCCGGCTGTTGGCCAACCTGCGCTGGTACAACCCGCAGGTACGCGAACAACTGCTCACCGGGATCCGGGCGATCAGCGAGGGCATTGCCCGCAGTGCCGGGATGCCCGAGGACCTGATGCCCGTCATCACGATGGGCGGCGGTTCCACCCCGCTGATCAACGACGCCGACCTCACCGCCCGTCTGGCCGCCACGCTGCGCGGATTGCTCGGCGAGCCCAACGTCGTCACCGAACTGCCCGCGGTCACCGCGTCGGAGGACTGCCACCTTCTCAAAGGCCCGCACCACGACGTACCGCTGGCCTATCTGATGGTCGGCGTGGCCGACGCGCAGGTGTTCGCCGACGCCGCCGCACGAGGGCAGATGTTCCCCTACTCTCCGCACTCCCCCGACTATGTCGTCGACCTCGCCGCGATCCCGTTGGGGGCCCGAATCGCCGGTCACGCGATGCTGGAACTATTGGCCGTCGGGTAGGTTTACCGGGCAATATTGATACCCCCGTTATGCTTTGACGGTTGTGCGGTCTACGAAGGCGAGCTAAGGTTGATTGCTGTGGACGATCGTCACAAAGACCCAACCGTGGTGTTGCCATACCTCGTCGGCAGGCCGCTCGGCGCGACCGAGGTCTACGAGGCATTCGGCTACCGCAAGTCGGCCTATTACAAGGCCGCCCACGAGGGCCGGCTGATCAGCGCGGACAATCTGATTCGAGTCGCCAGGTACTTCGGGTTGAACCCCGTCGACCTGCAGGTCCGCTTCGGATTGATCGAGCACGACGCCGTCGCGGAATACCTGGACGCGTCGTCACGGCCACTGCGCCTCGGCGATCTCAAGGCGGATCTGGACAAACCGCCGGTCTAAGCGGACCTCCGGCAAGTACCGTCGACGAATGAGTTCGGCCTTCATCGGCGCCACCGTGCTGGTGGCGCTCTACAGCCTGTGGGTGCGCCGCGACACCTGGTGGTCGCGATGGGAGATCGGCGTCACTCTGGCGATCGCGCTGGAGATCTGCGCGCTGGTGCTGATGTCGCCGTGGGCGGCCGAAACCCTCGGACCGTGGGTGCACAGCGCCGCGCGGATGTGGAACCTGCAGCAACTGGTCGGCCACATCTGCTTCGTTGTCGCGATCGCGGCCAATATCTTTCATGTATTGCCACGCCTGACTGACTTCGACCGGGCCAGACCACTGCTCCGCAGGCAGGTGGAGTGGCCGGTACGGATCGGTGTGGTCGCACTGGTGGCGGTGTTCATCGTCGCCGACGCGGGCTACCGTCCGCACGGATTCTCGACCGGTAACGACACCGGCGCCTGGGCCAAGGTGTACTGGGTGTTGTTCTGCGGCCTTCTGATCTACCTCTCCGGCTACGCGACGCGGCTGCTGCTGCTGGTGCGGTCCGATCCGCGCGCCAAGGAGACCGTCGAGCTCTACACCGCTTCGTCGGCGTTCGCGCTGGCGGCCCTGGTGGCGCTGTTGAGCACCACCTGGACCAAAACCGATGTGAGCCAGCTGGTTTGGTTGTGCGTATGCATTGCCATAATTATCTTCGCTTACGGCTCAGCCCGCTCGTGGAAGGCGAAGGCGGCATGGTTCGCCTCCGGCCGTAGACCGATCAAGGAGCCCAACCCGCCGCAAGCGCTGTCTTGAGTGTGCAATGACGTCGGGATTCATCGTCGCCACCCTGGCGATCATCATCTACAGCTCGTGGATTCGTCGCGACACCTGGTGGACACGCTGGGAGGTCGCCGCTTCGCTTGCACTGGTGCTGGAAGGCTGTGCGCTGCTGTTGATGTCGCCGTGGGGCGCCACCGCGATCGGCTCGGTGCTGCACCGCGGTCTGGGGGTGTGGAACGTACAACAGATGCTCGGGCACCTGTGCCTGATCGTGGCGATCACCGCGAACATCCATCACATGTTGGTGCGGCTGGCCGACCCCGATCAGGTGCGCTCGATCATGCGCCGCCAGCTGATGGTCCCGATAGGTCTCGGCATCGCGCTGATGGTGCCCTCCTACCTGCTCGCCGACCAGGAATACCACCCGGACATGTTCGCCGCCAAGAACACCGATTCCTGGCTGATCGTCTACGAACTGGTGGGCTGTGCCGTGGTGCTCTACCTCAGCGCCTACGTCAGCCGGCTGATGCTGACCCTGCGGAAAGACCCGCGGGCCAAGTCCACCATCGACCTCTATCTGGTCTCGATGACCTTCGCTGCCGTGGCATGCCTGATCGTGGTCGGCTCGGCTTGGGTTGACGGTGACGATGCCAGCCCGGCGATCTGGGTCTGCATCTGTCTGTCGGTGGGAACCTTCGCCTACGGGTCGGCGCGATCCTGGCTGGCGAAGAGCGCATGGTTCACCGCTGGGGGCGGCACGGCGATCGGCGCACAATGATCTCGGTATTCATCACCGCCACCCTCGCGGTGATCGGATACAGCCTGTGGGTACGCCGCCACACCTGGTGGTCTCGCTGGGAATCGGCCGCCACCTTCGCGATCGCGTTGGAGGGCTGCTCGCTGGTGTTGCTCTCGCCGTGGGCCGCCGCCGAGCTGAGTCCGCTGTTGCACCACTGTCTGGGGCTGTGGAATGTCCAGCATGTGGTCGGCGGCCTCGCCCTGATCGTGGCAGTGATCGCGAACATCTACCACATGCTGGTGCGACTGGCCGATCCCGATCAGGTGCGGCCACTCATGCGCAAGCATCTGCAGGTGCCACTGGGGCTGGGCGTCGCGCTGCTGCTGGTCAGCTTCGTCAACATCGAGCGGGGCCACCAGCCGGACATGTTCGCCGGCCTGACCGGCAATGCGTGGTTGACCGCCTACGAGGTGGCTGCCTGCTGGATCGTGCTCTTCCTGAGCGGCTACATCAGCCGGCTGATGCTGTTGCTGCGGCACGATCCGCGGGCCAGGACCACAGTCAACCTGTATCTGGCGTCGATGTTGTTGACGGTGGCGGCTTGCCTGGTCGCGATCGCCTCGATCTGGGCCGGCTGGTACGCCGGCCCGGCGATCTGGGCCTGCATCTGCCTGTCGGTGATGATCTTCGCCTACGGGCTGGCGCGGTCCTGGCAGGCCAAGACGGCATGGTTCTCGCCGGACGCTTCAGCGCCGCGGTGATGCGTGCCCGGGTGGTTGACTCTGCGTCCACCAGGCGGGCTACTCGCACTTCTGCTTGGTACACGCAGAGTGAATGGGAATTTTGAGTGCGCCCGAAGGGATTCGAACCCCCAACCTTCTGATCCGTAGTCAGATGCTCTATCCGTTGAGCTACGGGCGCCTGTCTTCAGTTGTCGGTCGAGCAAGCCCGGCCGTTGCGGAGGCGAGAGGATTTGAACCTCCGGTCCCCCGTAAAGGGGACAACTCATTAGCAGTGAGTCCCATTCGGCCGCTCTGGCACGCCTCCTCGAACTCGTTGAGGGTACCGGATCGATGCCCAGGCTTCGAAACCGCTCGGTTCATGCGGCGGCTCCAGCTTCGGCTCTCCTCCGTCGAGCCTCGCTAAACCGCCGGTTCATGCGGCGTCCTGGCGCACATATGCTGTGGTTCGTGACCGCCCGCCTGCGCCCGGAGATCGCCGCCCTACCGGCCTACGTCGAGGGCAAGACGGTGCCGGGCTCGATCAAACTGGCCAGCAACGAGACCGTGCTGCCCCCGCTGCCCAGCGTGGTCAAGGCCGTCGAAGCCGCCCTGGCCGGCACCAACCGCTACCCGGACAACGGCTACGCCGCGCTGCGCTCCCGACTGGCCGAGCACGTCGGGTTCGCCCCCGAGCAGGTTGCGGCGGGCGCCGGGTCGGTGAGCCTGTGCCAGCAGCTCATCCAGATCAGCACCGGCGCCGGTGACGAGGTGGTGTTCGGCTGGCGCAGCTTCGAGATCTACCCGCTGCAGGTGCGCACCGCCGGCGCGGTCCCGGTGCAGGTGCCGCTGCGCGAGCACACCTACGACCTGGACGCGATGCTCGCCGCCATCACCGACGCCACCCGGCTGATCTTCGTCTGCAACCCGAACAATCCCACCTCCACCGTCGTGCACCCCGACGCGCTGGCGCGGTTCGTGGCCGCGGTGCCACCGCACATCCTGGTCGCCATCGACGAGGCATACGTGGAGTACATCCGCGAACCCATGACACCCGACAGCCTGGCACTGGTCCGCGAATACCCGAATGTGGTTGTGCTACGCACGTTTTCGAAGGCCTACGGGCTGGCCGGGCTGCGGCTGGGCTATGCGGTCGGCGATCCGGAGATCATCACGGCGCTGGGCAAGGTCTACGTGCCCTTCACGGTGTCCAGCGTGGCGCAGGTCGCCGGGATCGCCTCGATGGACGCCGCCGACGAACTGCTGGCCCGCACCGACGCGGTGGTAGCCGAACGGAGCCGGGTCTCCGCGGCGCTGCGTGCCGCCGGGTTCGAGCTGCCGGATTCGCAGGCCAACTTCGTGTGGCTGCCGCTGGCGGAGCGCACCGCGGACTTCGTGACCGCTGCCGCGCAGTCCCGCATCGTGGTCCGGCCGTATGGCCAGGACGGGGTCCGGGTGACCATCGGCGCGCCGGAGGAGAACGACGCGCTGTTACGGTTCGCTCAAGGCTGGATCTGAGGAGGAACGCTATGCACGCGACCGCTACCGCCACCGTCGCCGCGCCCGCGGCCCGAGTGTGGGCGGTGCTCTCCGACTACGAGGGCATGTCCGACTGGGCCCCCGGCCTGAAGATCACCCTGACCCGGCCCGGCGCGCCCGAGCCCAACGGTGTCGGCGCCCAGCGCCGCATCCAGGCGGTGCCGGGAATGGCGCCCCTGGTGGAGGAGATCATCGCGTTCGAGCCGGATCAGCGGTTGAGCTACCGGGGCGTCTCGGGCATCCCGTTCCGCAACTACGTCGGCGAGGTGGCGCTGCGGCCGGCGGGGTCGGGCACCGAGATCAGCTACACCATCAGCGCCGACAACCGGCTGCCCGGAGTGGCCGCGATGCTGGCGCACGGGCTGCTGTTCGGCCTCAAGCGCGCCGTCAAGAAGGCTGGATAAGGGAGCTACGCGATGAGCGACGAAGTGGCCCGCAAAACGTTCTTCGAACTCAAGGAACGCAGCGGTGAGATCCCCGACGCCGAGATCGACGAGTTCTGGGCGACGCTGCAGCCGGCCACCGTCGAGCAGATGATCGGCGAGTGGCGCGGCGGAGAGTTCGTCACCGGCCACAAGATGAACGGCCTGCTCGACAAGGCCCGCTGGTTCGGCAAGACATTCAACTCGGTCACCGACGTGCAGCCGCTGGTCTGCCTCGACGAGGACGGCAACAAGTTCTCCAACATCAAGCTCGGCAAGGGCGAGGCCAGCCTGTGGGCCGAAGAGTTCCGCGGCGAGGTGGTGGCCACCATGGTCTACGACGGCCAGCCGACCCACGATCACTTCAAGCGCGTCGACGACGACACCGTGGTGGGCATCATGAACGGCAAGGGCGTGCTGGATGACGGCCGGTACTTCTACTTCTACCTGGAGCGGATCTGATCGTCCCCGTTTGTCTGATGGTCGGCGGTGGCGCGGTCGAGTAGATCGACCAGCTCCGGATCCTCGCGAACCACCTGCCCGTCGCCGGGATCGAGCTCCACGATCTGACCGCACTCGTCGACCAGTCTCCCGAAGAGCCGCTCGCGATCAGCGGTGCTGTGGTCGGCGCCGCCGTCCAGGTAGGCCGTGGCGTACCGCCGGGCGTTGGCAATCGCCGTCTGGGTCCTGCCACGGCGACTCAGCAGCGAGACGGCGACCGTGACCGCGAGCACCCCCACGATCACCACCAGCGACAAGCCGGTGCCTATCTCGGCGACGTCAACCGGTTCTGCGGAGTTGATGAACGGCACGTTGTTCTCGTGCAGGCCGTGCAGTACCAGCTTCACGCCGATGAATCCGAGGATCACCGCCAGCCCGTAGGACAGATAGACGAGACGATCCAGCAGGCCCTCGATCAGGAAGTACAGCTGTCGCAGTCCCAGCAGGGAGAACGCGGTCGCGGTGAACACGATGTAGGTGTCGCGGGTGAGGCCGAAGATCGCCGGCAGTGAGTCGAGCGCGAAGATCACGTCGGTGCCGGCGATGGCGATCATCACCAACAGCATCGGGGTCATCGCCCGGCGGCCCTCAACCGTCGTGAACAGCTTGTCGCCGTCGTAGTGCTCGGTGGTGTGAATGATCTTCCGCGCCAGCCGGATGGCCATGTTGTCGGCTTTCAGGGCCTCTTCACCGCTGGCCGAACGCAGCATGCTGCCCGCCGTCAGCAGCAGGATCAGCCCCAGGAAGTAGAAGGCCCACGCGAAGGTGTGGATGAACGCGGCGCCGAGGAAGATGAAGCCGGTCCGGGCGATCAGCGCGAAGATGATCCCGAACAGCAGCACCTTCTGCTGGTCTTCGCGGGGCACCTGGAAGCTCGCCATGATGACCAGGAACACGAACAGGTTGTCGACGGACAGCGCCTTTTCGGTGAGATAACCGGCGAAGTACTCCGAGCCGGGATCCACGCCGCCGAACACCAGCATGCCGACCCCGAACAACACGGCGACGCCGACGTAGCCGGCCGACCAGATCGCGGCTTCCTTCAACGTCGGAACGTGCGCCTGGCGGACATGGAAGAAGAAGTCGAATGCCAGCAAACCGACGAGGCCGACGATCGTCAGCCCCCACACCCAACCGGCAATGTCCATGCGCCACCCAGGATAGGCGGCGTCGACGAAGCCGGTTTGAAGCCTGACTGGCGTGCAGGTGGCGAGGCTATGACTGGCCGGTGAATGCGATCGGCCCATCCGGGAGGGCGCACGCTACGGTCTGGGTATGACCGAGTCCTATGAATCCGTCACCGTCGACACCAAAGACCACGTCGCCCAGGTCACCCTGATCGGGCCGGGTAAGGGCAACGCGATGGGCCCGGCGTTCTGGGCGGAGCTCCCGCAGGTCTTCGCCGCGCTCGACGCCGACCGCGACGTGCGGGCGATCGTGCTGACCGGCTCCGGCAAGAACTTCAGCTACGGGCTGGATCTGGCCGCGATGGGCGGCACCATGACGCCGATGCTGGCAGAGGGGGCGCTGGCCGGGCCGCGGGCGGACTTCCATCGCGAACTGCAACGCATGCAGGGCGCGATCACCGCGGTCGCCGACTGCCGCACCCCGACGATCGCGGCGATTCATGGCTGGTGCATCGGCGGCGGGGTGGACCTGATCTCCGCGGTCGACATCCGCTACGCGGCCGCCGACGCCAAGTTCAGCGTGCGCGAGGTCAAGCTGGCCATCGTCGCCGACGTCGGCAGCCTGGCCCGGTTGCCGCTGATCCTGTCCGACGGGCACCTGCGTGAGCTGGCGCTGACGGGCAAGGACATCGACGCCGCCCGGGCGGAGAAGATCGGCCTGGTCAACGACGTCTACGCCGATGGCGAGGCCTGCCTGGCCGCCGCGCATGCCACCGCGGCCGAGATCGCTGAGAATCCGCCGCTGACCGTTGCCGGTGTCAAAGACGTGCTCGACGAGCAGCGCACCGACCGGGTGGCGGCCAGCCTGCGCTACGTCGCGGCCTGGAACTCGGCGTTCCTGGCGTCCAAAGACCTGATGGAGGGTATCGGCGCCATCATGGGCAAGCGCAAGCCCGAGTTCACCGGCGAGTGATGGCCTGGCTCCTGCTGCTGGGGGCGATCGGTTTCGAGGTCGCCGGAACGCTGTCGATGCGTGCCTCCGACGGCTTCAGCCGGTGGCAGTGGACGATTCCGGTGGCGATCGGCTACCTGGTGTCGTTCGTGTTGCTGGCGATGGTGCTCAAACGGGGCATCCCGGTCGGGGTGGCGTACGGGGTCTGGTCGGGGATCGGGGTGGCCCTGACCGCGGTGCTGGCCAAGTTCTTGTTCGACGACCCGTTCACGGCGGTGATGGCCGGCGGTGTGGTGCTGATCGGCGCCGGGGTGTACCTGATGGAGATCGGGGCGCACGCGTGAGCGACGACGTACCGCACCTCCAGCCGTCCCTGGCCGACATCATCGCCACCCTCGACGTCGACCGCGTCGACGATGAGCACTTCGCCGCCACCCAGCTCGACAACCCGGCCCACCACATCGTCGGCGGCCATATCGCGGCTCAGGCGCTGATGGCGGCCGCCCGCACCGCCCCCGGCCGGGTACCGCACAGCATGCACGCCTACTACGTGCGGGCCGGGGATGCCCGACGGCCGGTGGACCTGCACGTGGAGGTGGCCCGCGACGGGGGAACGCTGTCGACGCGACAGGTCACCGCCCGCCAGGACGGCCAGATCCTGCTGGAGGTGCTGTCGTCGTTCACCAGTGCCGTCGACGCACCCGACTACCAGCAGGCGATGCCCGAGGTGCCCGAACCGGAGTCGCTGCCGTCGTCGCAGCAGCAGCTCGCCGACTACGCCGAGGAGCTGGGCGGCTACTGGGTCCAGCCGCACCCGTTCGACCAGCGCTACATCGACCCGCCGCCGCGCGTGGCCGTCGACTTGGCCGAACCGTCCCCGCGAATCCGGTTGTGGTGGAAGCCCGTCGAGCCGGTGCCGGCCGACGCGGCGCTGCACAGCGCCCTGTTGACCTACCTGTCCGGCACCAAGATGGTCGAGACGGCGGTGGCGATGCGGCGGGCCACCCCGGCCAGCACCTTCAACGCGCTGATCGACCATGCGCTGTGGTTTCAGCGGCCCGTCGACCTCTCGGATTGGGTGCTGTCGGATCAGTTCTCGCCCAGCGGCGTCGCCGGGCGCGGCCTGGCGACCTCGACGATGTACAACCGGGCGGGCCAGCTGGTCTGTGTCGCGACCCAGGAACTCTATTTCGGACGACGCAAGGAGCAGCGGCAGTGACTTCCCAGCCTCCCGGGACTCCGGAAAGACCCGAGATTCCCGAGATGACGACGCCCGACGGGCGGATCCGGGTCCCAGCCGACCTCGATGCCGTGACCACGGTCGGCGAAGAAGACCACTCCGGGATCGATCCGGCGGCGGTGGAGCGGATCTGGCAGGCTGCGCGGCACTGGTACACCGCCGGCATGCACCCGGCGATCCAGCTGTGCCTGCGCCACAACGGCCGCGTCGTGCTCAACCGCGCGATCGGACACAGCCGGGGTAACGCGCCCACCGATCCTGCCGACGCCGACAAGGTGACCGTGCGCACCGACACCCCGTTCTGCGCGTACTCGGCGGCCAAGGCGATCAGCTCGACCGTGGTGCACATGCTCGTCGAGCGCGGTTGCTTCTCGCTCGACGACCGGGTGACCGACTATCTGCCCGACTACGGCCGACACGGCAAGGGCCGCACCACGATCCGCCAGGTGTTGACGCACAGTGCCGGGGTGCCGTTCGCCACTGGGCCGCGCCCCGACGTGCACCGCGTCGACGACAGCGACTACACCCGCCAGCAACTGGCGAACCTGCGCGCCATCTATCCGCCGGGGTGGGCGCACATGTATCACGCACTGACCTGGGGTCCGCTGGTGCGCGAGATCGTCTCGGCGGCCACCGGTCGCCACATCCGCGACATCCTCGCCGAGGAGATCCTCGACCCGCTGGGTTTTCGGTGGACGAATTTCGGTGTGGCGCAAGAAGATGTTCCCTTGGTGGCGCTCAGTCACGCCACCGGCCGGCCGCTCCCCGCGCCGGTGGCCGCGGTGTTCCGCAAGGTGATCGGCGGCTCCATGCACGAGATCATCCCGTTCACCAACACCCCGCTGTATCTGACCAGCGTGATCCCGTCGTCGAACACCATCTCGACGGCGTTCGAACTGTCTCGCTTCGCCGAGATCTGGCGCCGCGGAGGCGAACTCGACGGTGTGCGAGTGGTCTCACCGGAGACGATGGCCGCGGCGACGGCCCAGTGCCGGCGACTGCGCCCCGATGTGGCGACCGGGCTGGTGCCGCTGCGCTGGGGCACCGGCTACATGCTGGGCTCGAACCGGTTCGGCCCGTTCGGCCGCGGAGCACCGTCGGCGTTCGGGCATCTGGGCCTGGTCAACGTCGCGATCTGGGCGGACCCGGCGCGTGAACTGGCCGCCGGGCTGATCTCGAGCGGCAAGCCCGGCCAGGATCCCGAGGCCAAGCGCTACAGCGCGCTGATGGACCGGATCGCCGCGGAGATCCCGGTTCTGCCGCGTTAACTCCGCTCAGTGTGAACGGGTTGGGCAGTGCACGGGACAGCCTGAAACGCGACCGCCCCCGCCGAGTCCCGTGTGGGACCCGACGGCCGCGATACGCGATCTCTCGGCGTCAGCCGGGGGTACCGGGCTGACCGTCTGCGCCGGTATTGCCGTCTGCACCGGGGTTGCCGCCGGGGCCGCCCGGACCACCGGTGCCACCGCTGCCCCCGGTGCCGGGGTCGCCCGCCGCGCCGCCCGTACCGCTGCCGGTCGGGACACCGCCGTTACCGGCATTTCCGCCCGTCCCGCCGTTTGCACCGGCCCCGCCGTTGCCGCCGTTGCCGTCGTCGCCGCTGACACTGGTCCCGCCGACACCGCCCTTGCCACCGTCACCGCTGGCACCGCCGCTGCCGCCGTCACCACCGGCCAGGCCGTTGCCGCTGGCATCGACACCGCCGTTACCGCCGGCGCCGCCGACGCCGCCCAGGCCGCCGGCGCCACCGACGCCGCCGGCGCCACCGGTGCCGCCTTGCGAGGTGCCGCCCGTACCACCGGTGCCACCGTTGCCGGCGGACCCGCCCGCGGTGCCATTGCCGCCGGCCCCATTGACTGGGCTGGTTCCGGCCGTTCCAGCTGTCCCGACACCGCCTTTGCCACCGGCGCCACCGGCGCCACCGTTGCCGTCGGTTCCAGCATTCCCGGCGGTGCCGTTGGTCCCGCTGGTGCTGACGCCCCCGGCGCCCGCGGTGCCGCTGGCGAGGCCGCCGGCCCCGCCGGTACCGCCGTTACCACCGTCCAGCCCGTTGCCGTTCGAGTCGACACCGCCGGCGCCACCGGCGCCACCGGTGCCACCGACGCCACCGTTGCCGGCATTGCCACCGGTACCGCCGTTACCGGTGACCGCCGTGCCGCCGGCCCCGCCGCTGGCGCCGTTGCCGCCAACGCCGCCGTCCCAGCCGTCGCCGCCGACGCCGGCCGGGTGCGCGATCCCCTTGTGCCCAGGCGCACCGCTCCCGCCGTTACCGGCATCGCCGCCGTTACCGCCGTTGCCGGTGCCTGTCGCCGCACCGCCGACTCCGCCGTTACCCGCGTCGCCGCCGTTCAGGCCGACACCACCGTTGCCGCCGTCGCCAGCGTTGCCGCCGTTGACCGCACCGGCACCGGTGCCACCGTTGCCGCCGTTTCCGCCGTGACCGCCCGGCCCGGGCTCACCGCTACCGTTGTTAAAGATTGCACTGAGGCCGCCCACGCCGCCGGCACCGCCGGTGCCCGCATGGCTGGCGCCGAACGGGTTCCCGGCGACCGATACGCCGCCGCTGTTACCGCCGGCGCCGCCGTTGCCACCGTCGCCACCGGACAGCAGCCCGGCTGCGCCGGTACCGCCCGACCCGCCATTACCGCCGGACGCGGTGCCGTTACCACCGGTCCCGCCGTTACCGCCGTCACCGGCGTTGCCTCCACCACCGGTCAGCGCTGCCGCGGCGGCACCGCCGGCACCGCCGGCACCGCCGTTGCCACCGGTGCTGGCGACATTGGCACCGATGGCGCCGTCGGCGCCGTTACCCGCGTCTCCGCCACTACCACCGGTACCGGACGCTCCTGCACCTCCGGCACCGCCGTTCCCGCCGTTGCCGCCCTTGCTGAAGATGGTGCCGCTGCCCGAGGTCCACCCGGTGCTCTTCGCACCGTCGGCACCATCGCCGCCGTTACCGCCGACCCCGGCGTTACCGGAGGTCACGCCACCGCCGACACCACCGGCGCCGCCGTTGCCGCCGAGGTAGGTTCCGGTGCCGGCCGTGCCGCCGTCACCGCCGACGCCGCCGGTACCGGTGCTGGTCGCACCGCCGCGGCCGCCGATGCCGCCGTTTCCGCCCGTGGTTTGGACCGTCGCGTCATCGGTGGTCGCGTTGCCACCAGCACCACCGTGACCGCCGACGCCGCCGAGCCCGTCAATGCTGTTGCCGCCGGAGCCGCCGATACCACCGTTGCCGCCCTTGCCGGTACCGAGCCCGCCGTCGCCACCGGCGCTGCCGCCGCCGCCGGTGTTGGCGCCCTCGGATGCGCCACCGTTTCCACCGTTGCCGCCGTTACCGCCGGTCGAGCCGTCGCCGCCGTTTCCAGACAGGCCGGCGTCACCGCCGACGAGGCCGCCGCCGCCCGTGCCTCCGGTGCCGCCGTTGCCGCCCTTTCCGACGTAGTCGCCGCTGAGCGGATCCTTGTAGCCCTCACCGCCGTTCGCCGCGGTACCGCCGTCGGCGCCGACCCCGCTCTGGCCGACCTGCCCGTACGAGCCGTTGAACTTCACGCCGCCGATTCCGCCGCTGCCGCCCTGCCCGCCGGCACCGCCGTTGGCGCCGTTGAGGTGACCTGCCGTGCCGTCATCCACGCCGTTCGCGGCGGCTCCGCCGTTACCGGCGGTGCCACCGTAGCCGCCTTCGCCTCCGTTGCCGAAGGAGTAGCCGCTGCGGCCGCCGGCACCGCCACTGCCGCCGTAGCCGCCGGCGTCGCCCTGGCCCGTGCCGCTGTCGGCGTAGCTGCCGGCGGCGCCGTCGGTGCCCTTGCCGCCGTGGCCACCATTGCCGCCGTTGCCGAACAGCCAACCCACGGCGTCGCCGCCGGCACCACCAGTACCACCGAACGCGCCGATGCCGACGCCGTCACCACCATTACCGCCGTTACCGCCGATGCCCATGAAGGAACCGCCGTAACCGCCGGCACCGGCGTCGCTGCTCTCGAAACCGTCACCCCCGGCACCACCGTTGCCGAACCAGCCGGCCGCACCTCCGTCGCCGCCGGCCACACCTGCCGCATTGCTGTCCCAGCCGTCGCCGCCGTCACCGAACAACAGCCCGGCGTCGCCGCCATCGGGGTTGAGGGCGGTGCCGTCGGCGCCGTCGCCGATCAAGAACAATCCGGAGGAGTCGTTGACCCAGCCGTTGACCATCTCACCGAGATCGCTGTTGATCCAGGCCTCCATGCCGAAGTGCAGCGGCTGGTAGAACCACTGGTCGATGATCGTGCTCATGTCGAACACGCCCGCGTCGGCGCCGAGCGGGGCGTCGGCTGCCGCCGACGGGTCGAACCAATCCCAGCCGAAGTCCAATCCATCGGCCTGCGCCGACGGCGGGGTCGCCAGGGGCGCCATCCCGAATGCCAGGAACGCACCGGCCGCACCACCGGCTCCGATCATCCGCTGGCGACGCGACCGGCCGGCCTCCTGCTGTTCACGACGTCGGCTGCTGCTGTGGCGACGGCTCATTGAGGAACACCTTTCTAAGATGTAAAACGCTGGGGTAGTTGAAGTTTGGTTGGGCAGATCAGGCGAAGATGCCGTCGAGCAGCTCTTGTAACCCACTGAAGACGTTCGTAGCTTCGGCACTGGCGCCGCCGTCATCGAAGAAGTCGTTCGGGAGGATGGGCAGTTCGGCGCCCGCCAGGGGGGGCGTCACCACGACGGCGCCCTTCCCGCTCCAACCGGAGCCCAGCAGCGACCCGACGATCTGACCCCATGCCTCCCAGGCCGCGATGGGGCCGATCCCTTGGCCGTCCATTGCGATTTTGTTGAGCAGTGGGACACCGACCATTTCCAGCCCGATGCCGTTGAAAATCGAGCCGCCGACCGCCGGAACAGACGCCACCACTTCGCCGCCGGTACCCAGCACCTCGTATGGGCCGACCGAAACCGAGCCGGGGGTGAGCAACCCGCCGAACGCGAACTCCAAGTGATCCAGGCTCATACCCACTGGGAGAAATCCCGCGTCATTGATCATCGGCAGCGCGAAATCGAGATTGAGGGTGGCGCCGTTGAGGAAACCGCCCCAGGTGTTGGCCATGATCTCGTTGAAGCTGTCACCGTCGTTGATGCTGTTCATCATGGCGACCAACGGGCTGATGCCGGGACCGAGCGAGCCGATGATGACGGCACTCATCGGTGAGGTCAGGAAGTCGACAATCGGTATCACCTGACTGGAGTCGACGTCGGCCGGCAAGAAGCTCGGCAACTGGTTGTACAGGAAGGCATGGCCGGAGAGGCCCGCGCCGTCGAGGGTGTGTTGAGTAACGAGCCCCTTCGTGGCGGCCAGCATGTCCTGCACCGCGAAACCGCCCTGCACCGCCGCCAGGTGCTCCTGGATCTGCGTGTTGATGTCGGCCAGCGTGCTGCTGCTCGGGTCGTCCAGGAACTGCTGGGTGTAGCCCATCCAGTTGGCGAACAGCTGCTGCCAGGCCACCCCGGGAGCCAGCATGTAGTTGTTCAGCAGTGTCGAGGCGTTGGCGGAGGCGGTGTTGAACACGTCCTGCCACGGGTCCACGAGACCGGGGAGGCCCTCGCCTGCGGTGAGCGCGACGTCGATGACCGTGCGCACCATGGGTGCCGGAACCGACACCGGCGTCGCGGCGATCAGGCCGGACCCGGCGATGACGACACCGGCCGTAGCGTAGGGGCGAAGGATGGCGTGCAAGGGGACTCCTTAGGTCATGTGACTCAGCACCCGAAACGTAACTGAGGTTTAGCTGAAAAACACCAGCCTCCACTGGCAAATCGACAAAGCCACCCCGCCGACCACTGGCCTGGCAATCCATCCGGCAGCCCAAAACGGCAGGTACGAGCAATCGGCCCGATGTCTAGCAAACATTCAACGGCATCTACATCGTTCAACTGGAAATTACCGATGAGTAGGAACTGAAACGTGTTCACCCGACCCGATTGCGGCCCGGTTGCGCGCTATAACCCGCGCTCACCTGCGGCATACGCGCCCACGGATTAAATCGGTGTTGACAATGTAGAAACACGTGTCAAGTTGGGCATGCCAGGCACGCTGCTCGACGAGGGCAAACTTTCGAGCGATGCAGATGCGGACAACCTATCGGCGCTGGTAGCGGGCGATTCCTCGGCCCTAGACGAAGCGGATGGGAAGTTGCCAGCTTAGTACGCGCCTCGACTGGACCGGGCCGTACCTGAGAATGAATTGGTCTTCTAACTGAGTGCATCTCAGCCGGCAGTCAGCGTCCGACCGGCAGTGGCGCCAGGCCGGGCCAGCTGTGGCGCCAGGCCGGTCCGGCGGCAGATGTCGCCTAAGGCAATTGCTTGTTGGCGCGTGAGCTGATTGAGGTAGTGGGTGCGGATCTCTCGGGCATAGGTCGCAACAGCGGGCTCGAGCCGGGTCCGGCCCTGGCAAGTGATGGTGGCGAGCACGGCGCGCCGGTCGACGGGATGGCGATGCCGGTCGACCAGGCCCTGCGCTTCCAGGCGTCCGACGAGTTGAGTCACCCGACTGGGTGTCAGCGCAAATGCTGCAGCCAGGTCACACATCCGGGCCGAGGCGTGCTCCGATCTGGCCAGCAAGTCCAGCACCAGGACGTCGAACAGCGTCAACCCGTGTGCGCATACCAGGCTTTCGCTCAATCTGGAGATGAGGCGTAACGATGAGATCGTGAACTGTTGCGCGCACCTGGCCGCGTCGGCGTCGAGTCCCGCAAAATTGCCTGGCGGCTGCTCACGGGCCATCCGGCGCTTCATGACGGGCGATGGTAAATGAGCAACAGCCCCGGGCAGTGGGAAATCGATAAGTTCCCCTAGGCGCAGGTGGGCTTTGCCGGGAGGTCTGCCGCTTCCAACGAAGCGTTGATCCGTTCGCAACTCGCCCCCAACGCAAGCATTTGCTGACGGGACATCGGGTTCACGTAGAGCGTCCGAATCAGATGGGAGTAGGTCTTGAGGGCTTCGCTCACCCGCATCCGGCCATCGCGGGTGATTTCGGCCCGGATCCCGCGCCCATCGCCGGTAATACGGGCGCGGCGGACGAGCCCTCCAGCCTCCAGACGATTGGTCAGCCAAGTCACCCGGCTGCGCAACAGCATCAGCGCCTCAGCCAACTCGCTCATTCGCGCCGAACCGTTGTCGGACTTGGCGAGAAAGTGCAGCAGCCTGAACTCGGACAGAGCGAGCCGGTGCCTATCCATCAGACTCCGGTTCAGCGCGACCACCAGGCCTAGCGATGACGCCACGAACTGCTGCCAGGCGAGTTGCTCGATGCCCTCGAGCCCCGGCAGGCGAATCGCCGGTATACCAGCGCCCATCTCGTCCACAGCGGGCGACGGTATCGAACCAGACCCTGAAATGACCGCGGAAATGTTCAGGGATTCAATACTGCCCACAGATGTGTGACGCCCAGCGGTGGCCCGCAACCTTTACCGGTACGGCATCCGCGCTGCTCCGAGACGCTTCGAACCGGATGCCGGCAAATGATACGAGACGCACTCGTTGATTCAATCGGAAAATAACTCGCGGGTAACAATAGGAACGTGTTCTAGTACGTCTCGATCATAGCTGTCACCTCCACCACCTTGGGTCACGGCTGGCCAGGAATCGCTACGGGTGGAAGCGCAATTTGCTGCAAGCTCCAGAGAGCGATCGGCCGTCGTACCGTAACCCCTCGATATCGATGAACCGGTCCGGCATACTGAGCAAAGGTATGGCGTCGATGCGAAGAACAGTCGCTACCTCCAAAACCAACGAACCAATAGTCAGCCGACGAGTAGTCCACGTGGAACGTGCCGTACGGGCGCATTTGAGAGGCTCCGCACGTGCGAGGTAATTGACGAATCCAAGCCCCAACAGCAGCGGTTTCCAGCCACCAAAAGATTACTCGCCGTGCAGGAGCAATCAGGTTTGCTGGAGCGGGCGCTCGACGGCGGCCCGGGAGGCCTGGATCGCGGATCCGCCCGACTTCAAGCCGGAGTTGATCCGTCGACAATTCTCCTCAAGGGTCGCCAATTGCCGACCGGACAGCGGCCCGATGAGGTGAGTCTGAACTCCCTGGGCGTAGTTGCGGCCGGCATGCCCTGCCACCCGCCGGCCGTCGTCGGTGATCCTGGCCAACACCCCACGCCGGTCGTCGGAATTGGGCTCGCGTTTCACCAGTCCGCGCTCCTCCAGTCGGCGGATACGCTTGGTCATGTGGTGCGGATTCGCCGCCAGCGCATCAGCGAGATCACCCATCCGAACGGCCCCGTCAAGCGACTTGTCCAGGATGCCCAACACTCGCAAGTCGATCACCGAAAGTTGGTGCGCATCGGTCAGCAGTCGGTCCATCGCAGTGTGAAACCGTAGTGCGGCATGCAGGTAGTTCTGCCATGACTTCTGTTCGGCGATATCCAATCCGGGCAGGTCACTGGCGGTACGACGGCGATAAGGACGCTGCATGTCGTCATGTTAGTCGAGGCTTAGCTAGAAATGGTCAACGAGATTCCGCGTCAGTGCACTGGTGCATATTTCATCTACGCGGTCCGCTCCGTAGATAATGCATGTAAAATAGTCGAGTTCAGTTGCACCGGCTCAGGGCCCTGGACTGGATCAATTCGAAATTCCCTGATGGACAGCTCCCGGTGCAGCATATGCCTGGATAAAGCCCATCCATATTTCGGATACAAGATGGATCCCGGCCGCACATCGACACCGCACGAAGACGATCGGGTGCCGCTGAACCCTTACAGCTTGATCCGCGGGTCCGGCGCGGTCGGCGGCCCCTGGGCCGGCGCGATACCGCAGGCCGACGCGAACTGCTGCGGAGTCAGCCCGTCGGCGGAGTTCATGTCGCAGCGTCCGAATGGCGGGCAGCCTTCCGGCAGCCCGCCGCCGTAGCCCCGCCCGTCGGTGTACTGGTGGGCCACTTTGCCCGGATACGGCGGGTTGGCGCCGTAGGCGGCGACGATCAGGCGGATCCCGTCGGGCTTGGTGGGCCACAGCCGGTTGAGGTCGCCGACGTTGCCGTAGCCGATGATCCTCGCCCGATTGCCGCACCAACCGGCAAGGTTCCAGTACAGCCGGTTGATCGCATCGGACTGGTTGCCGCCGGGGTTGCCACCGGATTCGACGTCGAGCATCACCGACACCCGCGGGTGCAGTCCGCCGTTCGCGGCGAACATGGCCTGCACCGTGTCGGCGTTGGACTGCCAGGTCGCCGGCCGCACATAGGTGTAGACGATCCCGAACGTCAGCCGGCCGTCGTCGAGTGCGGTACGCATCCATGCGTAGTTGCGGGCGAAATTGTGGTCACGGTAGGTGCCGTCGCAGACCCGGATCGAAAGCACCCGGTATGGATAGGAATCGTTAACCGGCACTTGGAATTCGGAAACGTCGGCGAAGAGCGTGTCGGGCAACACGGTTCCCTGTTCTGCTCGGTTTCGGTGGGCGTGGACACGGTATCGCACCATCGGCGGCCGCGGATTCCTATAGTTGGTCGATGGAGCTGCGGCACATCAAGTATCTGCTGGCGGTCGCCGACCACCAGAATTTCACTCGGGCCGCCGAAGCGCTGCACGTCTCCCAACCGACGCTGTCCCAACAGATCAAACAACTCGAGCACACGCTGGGGGTCGAGCTGTTCGACCGATCGGGTCGCACCGTCCGGCTCACCGACGCCGGTTCGGCCTACGTGCACCATGCCCGGCTCGCGTTACGGGATCTGCAGGCCGCCGAGCGGGCCGTGCACGACGTCCGGGATCTCTCGCGCGGCAACCTGCGGATCGCGATGACACCTACCTTCACCGCGTATCTGATCGGCCCGCTGATACAGAGTTTCCGGGAGGCCTACCCGGGGATCAGGCTGACGGTCCTGGAGACCAACCAGGATCGGATCGAAGCCGACCTGCTGGCCGATCGACTCGACCTCGGGATCGGCTTCGCCGGCCCGCACGCGGCCGGGATCGAGGCGCGGACGTTGTTCACCGAGACGCTGGGCCTGGTGGTCGGGTCCGGTCATCCGCTCGGGACGGCCACGGCCCGGGTGGCGATTTCCGAGCTGTCCGGCGAACCGCTCGGCCTGCTCAGTTCGGATTTCGCCACCCGATTGCATGTGGACGCCTATTTCAGTAAATGTCGCGTGCCGCAGAATATTGCGATCGAGTCAAACTCGATCAGCGCGTTGTTGGAGCTGGTGCGGCGTGACGTCGTCGCTACAGTGCTGCCGGATGCGATCACCGCCGAACGCCCCGACCTGCACCCGGTGCCGCTGGATCCACCGCTTCCGACCCGCACCGCACAGCTGCTCCAGCGTGCCGGTGTCTACCGGTCCGCGGCGGCGCGGGCGTTCACCGAGACCCTCGACACGGTGGTAGCCGCGCGACGGTGCCCGTCGGGCAGGTATTGGGCTTACCAATAGCTCCGCGTGGTTCTTCGTATTGGACAAGACAGTATCCGAAATTCCATGCTGAATGTCGTCTGAAAGAACACTTTTCGAACAGTTGGAACGTGCGATGCAATATTTGAAGTTCAACCTGATCAACAAGCACGGAGTGTCCGACCAACGCGGCGAGGTGGTGATCAACGCCTCCGAGATCGAGTCGGTGCGCTCGTTCATCCACACCGACCACATCCTGTCGCACCACGAGGTCGGCTCGATCATCACGACCAAGACTGGTGACAAGCACCATGTCTCACAACACACCGACGAGATCGCCGAGATGCTGCGGCTGGCCGTCGAAGGCGAAGAAGGTTGGGTAACCATACGATGACGACCGCCCTGTACGACGAGACCGCAAGCGCTCCCGGCCTGGCCCAGCTTGAGCAGCGATTGCCGATCCCCCGGGGCCACAGCGTCGCGGTGATCAATGCACCCCTCGAATCGGGGCTGCGGCTGTTGGCCATCAGTCGCGCGAACCCGTACGACTCCAAGGTGGTCATCGCGTTCGCAACGCGCCGAAGGGAACTGGCGTTGCTGCGGGCGGCCTACAGCGCGGCGTCCGCGGGCCGGCCGGCTTGGATCGTCTACCCGGAGCCGGGCCGGCCCGGGACCGATCTGCGTTGGGAGTGGTTCCTGGCTGCGCTGCGCCAATACGGCGTTGACGCGGCACAGCACGTTTCGCTCGAGGGCGGCTGGGAGGCGGTGCTGTTGCAGCGGATCGGAAGAGAGGACCCGGACCTGGTGCTGGTGGGCCGTCGGGCGCCTGAACCGGATCACCATGGCGGTGGCGGAGGTGTGTGAGTTCACGACATAGGTGACAGGTGAGTCGCGTCATGGGTGACACCAGTAGGGATGGTCGATGAGTCGCG
>NZ_JBVAXQ010000017.1:0-92180 GCF_055419425.1 Mycobacterium sp. IDUB_21
CGTCTGCGCGTGCACATCGAAACGACCCGCCATCGAACGCATCGCGTCCGGATCGGTCATAAAGCGTGTTGCCATGAAATTCTCCTTCTTGCTCGGAATTCGTTGTGGTGCCGGGCGGCCGCCCAGCGGACACGTATGTTCAGGCCCCTTCCGTTACCCGCCGGCCGGCGAACGGGGCATAACTTTGGGGGCCTTGGCGGCGACCGCGCCGAGACCTCGTCCGGCCATCGCGCCCATCATCGCGTTGCCGAACGGGCCACCCGGCAGTCCCGAGGACCCCGACATGGTCTGAATGGGGGCACTGACCGTGGTCGACGGCAGCACCGGGGCGGCGCGAACCATACCGTCGGCGGCCATCGACCAGGCTTGCGGCACCTTGAGCGCGCCCATCGAGGCGGCTTGGCCGAGCTTGGCGGAGATGGCGTTGGTCGCCGAGCTGAAGTGGCCGGCCAGCACGCCGACGGCGCCTTGCAGCTTGTCGTTGACGAAGTCGCCGATCTGCGTCATCAGGGTGCCGGTGCCGTTCGCGGCGGTGCCGGCGGTCTGGCCGGCCAGCGAGGATCCCATCGACCCCATCCGGGCCATCTGCATCAGCAGCGACGGCAATATCCTCGCCGCCATCATGGCCGGCGAGCTCAGTGTGTTGATGGGCGACACCAGGGAGCTGATCGGGGTGGCGAGCAGTGTCGAATCGGTGATGCCGGCATCGCCCAGCCCCATCGAGTTCAAGATCCCACCGACGGTCGAGAGGTCGTAGCCCGGGTTGGGGGTGGGAGGAACGCCGGTGCCCGGTTGCGGAGCTCCGCTGCTTCCGTCAGCCGGACCGGCTTGCGTCGCCTGAGCAGAGTTCGGCGGTGGCGACTGCGTCGTCATCAGGTTGTTGTTGGCCTGGGCCGACCCGTTGTAGGTGTCCATCGCGACGCCGTCGGTGGCCCACATCGCCTCGTACTGCGCCTCGGTCGCCGCGATCGCGGTGGAGTTCTGCCCGAAGAAGTTGGTCGAGATCAACGCCAGCAGCATCGCCCGGTTCGCCGCGATCACCGGCGGTGGCACCGAGCCGGAGCGTGCCGCCTCGAACAGCGCCGCCGCCTGGGTGGCCAAGGCCGCATTCTGGGTGGCGGTGGCGGACGCCTGCTGCAACCAGGCCACGTAGGGCGCCACCGAGGACGTCGCCGTCGCCGACCCGATCCCGGTCCAGGTCGAACCCAGGTTGGCGACCACCGAATGCGTCGCCGTCGCCGACGTCGACAGCTCGGCGGCCAGGTTGGTCCAGGCCGCCGCCGCCTCCAGCAGGGGCGCCGAACCCGGCCCGGTATATATCAAGCCGGAGTTGATCTCCGGCGGAAACACACTGAAGCTCATCGATACGCCCCGACTCAACCGGCCGCAGTGGCGTTGGCAGCCTCGGTGAGGGCGTAAGAACTCGCGTTACGGCCCAGGGTGGCCACGATCTGCTGGTGAACCGCCGCGGCCTGGGCGCTGACCTGCTGGAACAGTTGCGCGTGGGTCGAGAATTGGGCAGCCGTCATCGCGGATACCAAGTCGGCGGCAGGCGGTATCACACCGGTGGTGGGCGCCGCCGCGGCAGCCATGCCTGCGGTCATAGAGTCACCGATCCCCGACAGGCTGCCCGCAGCCGCCGTCAGGACCTCCGGCTGAGCGGTTACGAATGACATCTTTCCTCCTGGACCTGCAGCAATGTGGTGTTACGCGATCGAAGTCTGTGTCAGCAGTTGACGCACGTCACTCTAGCTGACCCCGTGTAATAACGGTCTGATAAAGCTTTGCCTGTCGATGTGATCGACAGCTCGCCCGAGCGTCACACTGAGACGCAACTAGACGCGCTGACGTGTTCACCGAGCAGACACCCTCTCCGGAGATAGCTGTGGGCGGCCGCGGTGGAGTGTTGTCCACTTGCAGCCGGATGCAGAACGTAACACCGGCATCACCACCCCGTACAGCACCGCGACAAACATTCAGTAAAGGTTTGGGAACTGGTCAGACAAGACTGGTTTCGGTTAATCAAGCGCTCGGATTTGTCGCGGTAAACCCGAGGTTCCGGCCCGTTCGGGTGTGTAAAGCTAATGTGGCCCGACGGCCGGCCGGCCACCGAAACCTACGGACGATCCCACGGAGCGTGCGATGACCTTCAACGAAGGTATGCAAATCGATACCAGCACCACCTCGTCCGGCGGCGGCGGCCGTGGGATAGCCATCGGCGGCGGGGTCGCCGGCCTGGTGATCATGGTGGTGGCGTTGCTGTTGGGGGCCGATCCCGGCGATGTGCTCAGCCAGCAGCCGGTGGATCGCGGGCAGTACACGGCGCCGGGTTTCGACCTCGAGAAATGCCGCACCGGCGAGGACGCCAATAAATACGTGCAGTGCCGGGTGGTGGCCACCGCCAATTCCGTCGACGCGGTGTGGTCGGACCTGATGCGCGGTTACACCCGCCCGCAGGTACAGCTGTTCAGCGGGCAGACCAGCACCGGGTGCGGGGCTGCCAGCAGCGCCGTCGGGCCGTTCTACTGCCCCACCGACCAGACCGCCTACTTCGACACCGACTTCTTCCAGGTGCTCGTCGACCAGTTCGGCTCCAGCAGCGGGCCGCTGGCGCAGGAGTATGTGGTGGCCCACGAGTTCGGCCACCACGTGCAGAACCTGCGCGGTGTGCTCGGCCGGGCCCAGCACGGCGCGCAGGGCGCGAGCGGCGCCGGGGTGCGCACCGAGTTGCAGGCCGACTGCTACGCCGGGGTGTGGGCGCATTACGCGGCGGTGACCAAGCAGAAGAGCACCGGGGTGCCGTTTCTGAAGCCACTGACTGATGACGACATCCGCGACGCGCTGTCTGCGGCGTCATCGGTGGGTGACGACCGCATCCAGCAGGCCGCCACCGGCCACGTCAACCCCGAGTCCTGGACCCACGGCGCCTCGGCGCAGCGTCAGCACTGGTTCACCGTCGGCTATCAGACCGGGGACCCCAACCAGTGCGACACCTTCGCTGCAGCTGATCTGGGTTAGTAGTCAGACGGCGAGTAGCCCGCGCAGTTCGGCGCGGCCGGCGTCGTCGAGCGGCAACAGTGGGCGCCGCGGTGCCCCGGCCGGCACTCCGAGCAACTCCAGGCCGGCCTTCACCGTGGTGGACAGTCCGCCCGCCACGATGAACTCCAGTAGCGGCTTCAGGTCGTCGTAGAGTGCCTGCGCCCTATCGAGCTCGCCTGCGGTGACCGCGGCGTAGAGGTCCAGACACGGTTGCGCACGCAGGTTGGGGGCCGCTGTGCACCAGCCGGCGGCCCCGGCCCGCAGCGCGTCGAGGACCAGCGGGTTGCTGCCGTTGAAGAACGGCAGGCGCCCGTCGGACAGCTTGGCGATTCGCAGCATCCGGGTCAGATCCCCGGTGGACTCCTTGACCATGGTGACGTGCTCGATGTTCTCGAACATGTCCACCAGGAGCTCGGGGCTCATGTCCACTCCGGAGGTGGCCGGGTTGTTGTAGGCGACGATGTCGATGTCGACGGCGTCGGACACGGCCGCGTAGTGGGTGGTGATCTCCCGCTCGGACAGCTTCCAGTACGACACCGGCGCGACCATCACCGCGTCGGCGCCGGCCTGCGCGGCGTAACGGGCTCGGCGGACCGTCGTCGCAGTGGTCAGGTCCGATATCCCGACCAGCACGGGCAGCCGCCCGGCGACCGCCGCGACCGAGGCGTCGACGACCTCGTCGAACTCACCTTCGCTGAGGTAGGCGAGCTCACCGGTGCTGCCCAACGGGGCTATGGCATGCACCCCTGCCTCGATGAGGCGGTCGATGACGGTGGTCAATACCGCGGTGTCGACACCGCCGTCGCTGAAGGGGGTTATCGGATAGCCGATGATGCCGTGCAATTGTGCTGCCACGAAATGTTCCTTACTCATCGGGTGATCGCGTCGGGGTGGCCGGCCAGCGCCCGACGGACGTAGTAGGCGAAATTCGCCGCGCTGCGGTTGGGCAGCAGCGTCCAGTCATGGGCTTCGCGGGCCAGGCCCTCCGGCAGTTCCTTGATGGTCCCGGCGGCCATGGCGGTCAGCTGCAGCGCGGCGGCGCGTTCGATCAGCACCGCCAGGGAGCACGCCTCCTCCACGCTGGCACCGGCCACGATCTGACCGTGATGCGCCAGCAGGATCGCCTTCTTGTCGCCGATGGCCTGCGAGATGAGCTCGCCCTCCTCGTTGCCGACCGGTACTCCAGGCCACAGCGGCAGGAACGCACAGTCGTCATAGAGCGGCGTGGTGTCCATGTGCGAGACGACCAGCGGGGTCTCCAGCATCGACAGGGCGGCAACGTGGAACGGGTGGGTGTGCACGATGCATTGCACGTCCGGGCGTGCCCGGTAGATCCAGCTGTGGAATCGATTGGCGGGGTTGGCCATTGCCGTGGCGTCCGGGCCGTCTAGGACGTTCAGGTCTTCGTCCACGAGCAGCAGGTTGTCTTGCGTGATCTCGTCGAAGCCCAGGCCCAGCCGCTGGGTGTAGTAGGTCCCGGGCTGCTCGGCGCGAGCGGTGATTTGGCCGGCCAGACCCGAATCGTGGCCGCGGTCGGAGAGCACCCGGCAGGTCAGAGCCACTTTCTGGCGGGTGGACCACTGGGGTTGCGCGAAGTTCTCCGCGAACTGGCGCTCTGCACGCTGCATAAGATCGGGTTTGGAATCGTCGAACGTGGTGCCCATGGCAACTCCTCGGGTTGATGACACCACCCTATGCGATAGGACACCTTGTGTCATTGGCCTGTGTCATCATGGCCTCATGACGGCACTGCTGCGCACCGTCCGCAAACAGCGGGGGCTCACCCTCGAAGGCCTCGCCGAGGCAACCGGGCTGACCAAGAGCTACCTGTCCAAGATCGAACGCAGCCGCAGTACACCGTCCATCGCCACGGCCATCAAGGTAGCCCAGGCCCTGGATGTCGATGTGGCGCAACTGTTCTCCGAACGCGCCGATGAAGACAAGATCGCTGTCGACCGGGCCGCCGACCGCAGCGCAGATCGACAGCGTTACCGGGCGGTGGCGTCGGGAATGCTGGGAAAGTCGATGTCCCCGTTCGTGGTACGGCCCCCCGGGCGCACCCCGCACGAC
The DNA here is from genome assembly GCF_055419425.1 of Mycobacterium sp. IDUB_21. Classification (NCBI taxonomy): domain Bacteria; kingdom Bacillati; phylum Actinomycetota; class Actinomycetes; order Mycobacteriales; family Mycobacteriaceae; genus Mycobacterium; species Mycobacterium sp. IDUB_21. Next base: position 5,110 of record NZ_JBVAXQ010000017.1, read on the forward strand.
ACCCATCCGCTGCACAGTGGCCAGGAATTCATTTTCGTCCACGCCGGCACGGTGGAGCTGGAGTACGGCGATGAGACCTGGACCCTGGCGGCCGGCGACAGCGCCTACTTCGATGCCTCGATCAGTCACCGTATCCGCACCGTGGGCAGCGGGCCGGCCGAGGTCGTGGTGGTGGCTGCCGAGGAAACCGGCACCGCGCGGTGAGCACCGAGCTGCTGTTCTCCTACGGCACGCTGCGGCTACCCGAGGTGCAACGCAGCACCTTCGGGCGCGAAATCGACGGCAGTCCCGACGCGATCATCGGCTATGACCTCGACTACGTCACGATCACCGACCCGCAGGTGGTGGCCGTCAGCGGCAGTGACCGCCATCCGATCCTGCGGCGTTCGGATCTCCACGACGCAGCTGTCCCCGGCACAGTGTTCGCGATCAGCGCCGCCGAGCTGGCCGCCGCCGACGCCTATGAAGTCGACACCTACCGGCGGATTTCGGTGCCGCTGCGCTCCGGTGCGTGGGCGTGGGTATACGTGTTCGCCGACTGAGCTGCGGTCACCAGGCCCGGGTCGAACAGGTCACGCCGCTGCCGCCCTGCTGGGACACCACCACCTGGCCGTCGACGGCGATCTCGCAGTGGAACTCGGGGTTGATCCTCAGGCCCCCGCTGGCGGTCACCAGCGCCCACTGGCCCGGGTCGGCCAGCATGGCGGTGTAGACCAGCGGCTGTCCCCCACCGATGGGCACCCGCACGGTCTCCAGGTAGTCCGAGGAGTTGGCGTTGTAGGCCGCCATGCTCGGCGGGTCGGTCTTGATATAGGAGATGTTGCCGGTCAGGTCGCTGGTGGCGGTGATGGTGTAGGTGACCTCGTGTCCGGCGGTCGGGCTCTTCGTCGGGGAGGTTTCGGCCGAAGGCTCGGGCGCACTCTCGGTCGGAGATGGCGCCGGGGATTCTGCCGAAGACTCCGGGTCCGCCAGCGACGTCGCCTGGCTGGCCAGCAGTCCGGCCGTCGCCAGCAGCACCGTCCCGAACCTGACTGTCGCATTCCGCATGGTCGTCATACCGCGTCACGGTACCGGAGCGGCACCACCGGACGGTCTGCCGCGCATCGCGCTACATCCGCGAGATTGCACTCACGCAGGCGTTTCGCCGGTTTTTCCGGCCTGGTTGCAATCTCGCTGCACTCGGCCCAGGACCTCGGCCACCACGCCGTCGATCGGCACCTCGACTTGCTCCCCGGTGGCCAGGCTCTTGACGCCGATGGTGCCGGCCTCCAGGTCGCGATCACCGGCAACCAGCGCTACCGCGGCTCCCGAGCGGTCGGCGGCGCGCATCGCTCCCTTGAGGCCACGATCCCCGTACGCCAGGTCGACGCGCACCCCGGCGGCCCGCAACTCCCCCGCCAGCACCGCCAATCGCAGCTTGGCCGCCTCGGACAGACCCACCCCGAACACGTCGCATCGGGTGGTCGCCCCCACCGCCTTGCCCTCGGCGGACAACGCCAAAAGGGTGCGGTCCACGCCGAGTCCGAAGCCGATCCCGGACAGGTCCTGTCCCCCCAGCTGACTCATCAGCCCGTCGTAGCGGCCGCCGCCGCCGATGCCCGACTGCGCGCCCAGTCCGTCGTGCACGAATTCGAAGGTGGTCTTGGTGTAGTAGTCCAGGCCGCGCACCATGCGCGGGTTGACCACATAGGCCACCCCGAGTGCGTCCAGGTGTGCCAGCACGGTTTGAAAGTGCGTCCGGGCCGCATCGGAGAGGTGATCGAGCATCAGCGGAGCCGCCGCGGTCATCTCCCGCACCTGCGGGCGTTTGTCGTCGAGCACCCGCAGCGGGTTGATCTGCGCGCGCTGGCGAGTCTCCTCGTCGAGATCGAGGCCGAACAGAAACTGCTGCAACAGTTCTCGATACGCCGGCCGGCAGGTGTCGTCACCCAGCGAGGTGATCTCCAGCCGGAATCCGTCCAGACCCAGCGACCGGAAGCCGGCGTCGGCGACGGCGATCACTTCAGCGTCCAGCGCCGGATCGTCGACACCGATCGCCTCCACCCCGACCTGCTGCAACTGCCGGTACCGGCCGGCCTGCGGACGCTCGTAGCGGAAGAACGGCCCCGAGTAGCAGAGCTTGACCGGCAGCTGGCCGCGGTCCAGCCCGTGCTCGATCACCGCGCGCACCACCCCCGCGGTGCCCTCGGGCCGCAGCGTCACCGAGCGATCCCCGCGATCGGCGAAGGTGTACATCTCTTTGGACACCACGTCGGTGGACTCCCCCACGCCGCGAGCGAACAGCGCGGTGTCCTCGAAGATCGGCAGCTCGACGTCGCCGTAGCCGGCGCGGCGGGCGGCGGTCAACAACCCGTCACGCACCGCCACGAAAGACGCCGAGGCCGGCGGGAAGTAGTCGGGCACCCCCTTGGGTGCGGCGAAGGTGCTCACGCGCTCAACCCTTCCAAAAACGGGTTACCGCGCCGTTCGGCGCCGATGGTGGTCTTGGGTCCGTGGCCGGGCAGCACCACGGTCGTGTCGTGCAGGCTCAACAGCTTGTCGACGATCGAGGTCATCAGCTCGCGGCCGCTGCCACCGGGCAGGTCGGTGCGGCCGACCGAGTTCTGGAACAGGGTGTCACCGCTGAACACCACCTCGGCGGCGTCACCTTCGACCCGGAAGATCACCGAACCGCGGGTGTGCCCCGGGGTGTGGTCGACTGTGACGGTGGTGTCGCCCAGGCCGATCTTGTCCCCGTCGCGGTCCAGTTCGAACAGCTGCTTGGGCTCGGAGAACATCACCTTGCTCAGTGCGCCGAAGAGCGCCTGGCCCGGCAGGGTGCCAAGCGATCGCAGCGGGTCGGTGAGCATGAAGCGGTCCTCGGGATGGATGTAGGTAGGGCAGCCATAGGTGTCGGAGACCTTCTGCGCAGACCAGATGTGGTCGATATGGCCGTGGGTGAGCAGCACCGCGGACGGCGTCAGCCGATTCTCGTCGAGGACGTGGCGCAGCCGGGCCATCGCGCGCTGCCCGGGGTCGACGACGATCGCGTCGGCGCCTTGCCGCTGGGCCAGGACATAGCAGTTGCACGCCAACATCCCGGCGGGGAATCCGGTGACCAACACGTCGACCAGTTTCCCATTGCGCGCCCTCCCGGCGTGGACGCGGGCGGTGCTGGCAGACTTTGGCAGACTGTAGACCCGATTCACCAGCGAGCCAGGGAGGTAACCCGGCGGTGTCCACGAACTCAGAACGACGCGAAAACGCCAAGCGCAATCTGGACCAACAGGTGGAGCAGCGCGCCCTGGCAGCCCGCAAGCAGCGCCGCATACTGATGATCGCCGGCGCGGTGGTGGCCGCGCTGTTGGTAGTCGGTGTGGTGACCGTGGTGCTGCGCGGCGACGGCGATTCGGGCAACGTCAATGCCTCCTCGTCATCGGAGGCCTCCGATGCGGCTGGGGATTCCGGGGTATCACCCGGCGAGCCCGGGCAGCTGCCGATGTTCACCGCGTCGCCGAGCCTGGGCGCCGACTGCCAGTACCCCAAGGCGCGGCCGGCCAGCAAGCCGGTCGACCCGCCGCGGTCCGGCAAGGTTCCGACCGAGCCGGCCGAGGTGAGCGTGTCGATGCTGACCGACCAGGGCCCCATCGGGCTGATGCTCAACAACGGCCAATCCCCCTGCACCGTCAACAGTTTCATCAGCCTGGGTGCCAAGGACTTCTTCAAAGACACCCAGTGCCACCGGCTGACCACCTCGCCGATGCTGGGCGTGCTGCAGTGCGGCGATCCGGCCGGCGACGGCACCGGCGGCCCGGGGTATGAGTTCGCCAACGAGTACCCCACCGACCAGTACGCGCCGAACGACCCGGCTGCCAAGCAACCGGTGAGCTACCCGCGCGGCACCCTGGCGATGGCCAATGCCGGCCCCGGCACCAACGGCAGCCAGTTCTTCCTGGTGTACCAGGACTCGATGCTGCCGCCGCAGTACACGGTGTTCGGCACGATCCAGAAGGACGGGTTGGACACGCTGGACAAGATCGCCGAGGCCGGTGTCAGGGGCGGCGGCCAGGACGGCCCGCCGGCGACGAAGGTGACCATCAAGTCGGTACGCGCCGACTAGCGGATAGCACTCTCGGCACGAACTGGGGGGATCTGCCGCTTGCGGGGAAGCGTGCTCCCGGTCCGACACGCCGTGTCTGGACCGGGTTTACGCACGCTCGCGGATGTGTAGAGGGAGAAAGATGTACCGATTCGCGGCAGTCGCCATCGCCGGTGTCATCGCCGCAATCGCTGCTGCCGCAGCGGTTTCGGTGTCGGCGGTGTGGTGGTGGCTGGCGGTGCCGGCCGGGCTGCTGGCCGCTCTGGGCACCTACGACCTGACCCAGCGTCGGCACACGATCCTGCGCAACTATCCGGTAGTGGGCCACCTGCGGTATCTGTTGGAGGCGCTGCGGCCCGAGTTGCAGCAATACTTCATCGAACGCAACTTCGACGGCCGTCCATTCGACCGCGATCGCCGTACGACCATCTACGAACGCGCGAAGGGCGTGCACAGCGAGCAGGCCTACGGCACCGAACGCGACATCGACGAGGTCGGCTACGAGTACCTGGCGCAATCGGTCGCCCCGGTACCGGTGCCCGAGACCCCACCACGGGTTCTTGTGGGCGGGCCCGACTGCAAACAGCCGTATTCCATGGCGCTGCTCAATGTTTCGGCGATGAGCTTCGGGGCGCTGTCGAGCAACGCCATCCTGGCTTTGAACAAGGGTGCCGCACTGGGCGGCTTCGCCCACGACACCGGCGAGGGCGGCCTGACCCCGTATCACACCGAGCACAGCGGCGACCTGGTCTGGGAGATCGGCTCGGGATACTTCGGAACCCGCACCACCGACGGCCGCTTCGACCCGGCGCAATTCGCCGACAAGGCCGCACACCCGGCCGTCAAATGCGTGTCGCTGAAACTGAGTCAGGGTGCCAAACCCGGGCTGGGCGGCGTACTGCCGGCGGCCAAGGTCAGCGAGGAGATCGCCCGCTACCGTGGTGTTCCCGCACACCAGAAGTGCATCAGTCCGGCTGCCCATTCGGTGTTCTCCACGCCGCGCGAGCTGATCCGGTTCATCGCGCAGATGCGGGAACTGGCCGGTGGTAAGCCCACCGGGTTCAAGCTGTGCGTCGGCACCCGCACCGACGTGCTGGCGATCTGCAAGGCGATGGTCGACGAGGGCACCGCACCGGATTTCATCATCGTCGACGGCGCCGAAGGCGGCACAGCGGCCGCACCATTGGAATACGAGGACCACGTCGGGATGCCGCTGACCGACGGATTGATGACGGTCCACAACGTGCTGGTCGGAATGGGGTTGCGCGACAAGGTCAAACTGGGCGCCAGCGGCAAGGTCGCCGGCGCTACCGATGTCGTCAAACGGTTGATCCAGGGCGCGGACTACACAAACTCGGCCCGCGCGATGATGATGGCGGTCGGCTGCATTCAGGCGCAGCGCTGCCACACCAACACCTGTCCCACCGGGGTGGCCACCCAGGATCCCCGCCGGGCACGCGCGCTCAACGTCGCCGACAAGAGTGTGCGGGTGCAGCGCTACCAGGCCGCGACGGTCCATCAGGCGATGCAGATGATCGGCTCGCTGGGCGCCGTCGGCCCCGGGCAGCTCGGCCCGGAGATGCTGCGCAAGCGGGTTTCGCCGTCGATCGTGCGCAGCTACGCCGAGATCTACGAATGGCTCCGGCCCGGCCAGCTGCTGTACGAGCGCCCCGCGTCCTGGGAATCCGACTGGGCGGCGGCCGGTCCCGACAGCTTCCGGACCGTCGGTTAGCCGCTTACCGGCCGACGACCGTGCGTGAATCCGGTCTCGTCACGGAGTGTCGGGGCGGGGACACGCACGTTCGCGCAAAAAGTAGCGCAAAAATCAGGCAGCGGACGTGATCCGGTAGACGTCGTAGACGCCCTCGACGTTGCGGACCACGTTGAGCAGGTACCCGAGGTGCTTCGGGTCACCCATCTCGAAGGTGAACCGGCTGATCGCCACCCGGTCCCGCGACGTGGTGACCGATGCCGACAAGATGTTGACCTTCTCGTCGGCGAGCACCTTGGTCACATCCGAGAGCAGCCGGTGCCGGTCGAGCGCCTCGACCTGAATGGCCACCAGGAACACCGACGACGGCGACGGCGCCCACTTGACCTCGATGATCCGCTCGGCCTGGTCGCGCAGCGAGTCGGCGTTGGTGCAGTCGGTGCGGTGCACCGACACCCCGCCGCCGCGGGTGACGAAGCCCATGATCTCGTCGCCGGGCACCGGGGTGCAGCACTTGGCCAGCTTGGTCAGCACACCGGTCGCGCCGGGCACCGCGACACCGACATCGTCGGTGTGCCGCTCGCGGCGCGGGGCGGTCAGCGAGGTGGATCGCTCGGCCAGGTCCTCCTCCGCCTGGTCCACCCCACCGAGCTGCGCCACCAGCCGCTGCACGACGTGGTGCGCCGAGATGTGGTTCTCGCCGACCGCGGTGTAGAGGCCGGACACGTCGCTGTAGTGCAGTTCGCGGGCCACCGCGGCCATCGACTCGCCGTTGACCAGCCGCTGCAACGGCAGACCCACCCGGCGCACCTCGCGGGCGATCGCATCCTTGCCGGATTCCAGCGCCTCCTCGCGGCGCTCCTTGGCGAACCACTGCCGGATCTTGGCCTTGGCCCGCGGCGACACCACGAACTGCTGCCAGTCCCGTGACGGCCCGGCGTTCTGGGCCTTGGAGGTGAAAACCTCGACTACTTCCCCGTTTTCCAACTTGCGTTCCAGCGCCACCAGCCGGCCGTTGACGCGGGCGCCGATGCAGCGGTGGCCGACTTCGGTGTGCACGGCGTAGGCGAAGTCGACCGGGGTCGAGCCGTTCGGCAGCGTGATCACGTCGCCCTTGGGCGTGAAGACGAAGATCTCCTTGACGGCCAGGTCGTAGCGCAGCGACTCCAGGAATTCGCCTGGGTCGGCGGCCTCCCGCTGCCAGTCCAGCAACTGGCGCATCCAGGCCATGTCGTCGATCTCGGTGGCGGCGTTCGGATGCGGAACACCGTTGCGGCCCTTGGCTTCCTTGTAGCGCCAGTGCGCGGCGATGCCGTATTCGGCGGTGCGGTGCATCTCGCGGGTGCGGATCTGGATCTCCAGGGGCTTGCCCTCCGGACCGATCACCGTGGTGTGCAGGGACTGGTAGACGCCGTAGCGCGGCTGGGCGATGTAGTCCTTGAAGCGGCCCGCCATCGGCTGCCACAGCGAGTGCACCACGCCTACCGCCGCATAGCAGTCCCGGATTTCATCGCACAGGATCCGCAAGCCCACCAGGTCATAGATGTCGTCGAAGTCGCGGCCCCGCACGATCATCTTCTGATAGATCGACCAATAGTGCTTCGGGCGGCCCTCGACGGTCGCGGCGATCTTGGACTTCCCCAGCGTGTTGACGATCTCGGTGCGCACCTTGGCCAGATAGGTGTCCCGCGAGGGTGCCCGGTCGGCCACCAGCCGGACGATCTCCTCGTAGCGCTTCGGGTGCAGGATCGCGAACGACAGATCCTCCAGCTCCCACTTGACGGTAGCCATACCCAGCCGATGCGCCAGTGGCGCAATGACTTCCAGCGTTTCGCGGGCTTTACGGGCCTGCTTCTCCGGCGGCAGGAAGCGGATGGTGCGCATGTTGTGCAGCCGGTCCGCGACCTTGATCACCAGCACTCGAGGGTCACGCGCCATCGCGATGACCATCTTGCGGATCGTCTCCGCTTCGGCCGCGGTGCCCAGCACCACCTTGTCCAACTTGGTCACCCCGTCGACGAGGTGGGCGACCTCGTCGCCGAACTCACCGGTGAGCGCCTCCACCGTGTAGCCGGTGTCTTCGACGGTGTCGTGCAACACCGCGGCCACCAGCGTCGTGGTGTCCATCCCCAGCTCCGCCAGGATGGTGGCGACCGCCACCGGATGAGTGATGTAGGGGTCCCCCGAGTGCCGCAACTGGGTGGCGTGCCGCTGGTCGGCGACCTCGTAGGCGCGTTGCAGCAACGCCAGGTTCGCCTTCGGGTAGAACTGTCGGTGCACCGCGACGAGCGGCTCCAGCACCGGGCTCAGCGCGCCGCGCTGGGCGGTGATCCGGCGGGCGATCCGGGCCCGAACTCGCCGGGAGGCGCTGGTGGGCACCTTGAGCAGATCGGTGCGCTCGGTCGGCGAGTCCTGGGCAGGCGCCTGGAAGACCACCACCGGCTGGGCGCCCTCGGCGTCACGCCGGTCCTGGACCGACCCTTCGTCGAAGCCCTCTGCTGAGCCTTGTTCCGAGCCCACTCCCTGCACCTCCGCCCCCGAGAATATCGGCTAAATCAGACGCAGGCTCGTGAGCTGCAACGGCGCCACCGCGGCGCGCCCGCCCATCTCGGCCAACTCCAGCACCACCGCGGCCGCGACGACCTCGGCCCCGGCGCGCCGTAACAACCGCTGCGTGGCCGCCAGGGTACCGCCGGTGGCAAGAACGTCGTCGACGATCAATACCCGCCGGCCGGCCAACTCGATTCCGTCGGCCGGGATTTCCAGCACCGCACTACCGTATTCGAGCTGATAGGCCTCCGACAGCACCGGCGGAGGCAGCTTGCCGCCTTTGCGCACGGCCAGCGCACCCAGCCCGAGTCGGTCGGCGACCGCCCCGGCCAGCAGAAATCCTCGCGCGTCGATGCCGGCCACCAGGTCGACCCCGGCAGCGATGCGGGCCAGCGCGTCGGTGACCGCGGCCAGCCCGGCGGCGTCGGCGAACACCGGCGTCAGGTCCTTGAACGCAATTCCGGGAGCGGGAAAGTCGGCCACCTCGCGGGTCAACGACGCGATGATCTCGGCGACAGCACCGTCGGGCCGTCCGGCCGGTTTCACTGTTGCCTCACCCTCCGTCACCCCTCTAAGGCCCAACGGTCCATGTTCCAGCCGGCGCCCCAACGGGTGGGATTGGCGGCGACGCCGTAAGTCTTCTTCGACGACAGCAGGGTGCGTTGCTGACGGTAGAGCGGCAGGGTCGGCAGGTCGGCCCACAGCACCGGCGCGCTCTCCGCCAGCAGCCGAACCAGCTCTGCCGGATCGGCGGTGACCGCCAGCGCGGAGATGATGCCGTCGATCTGGTCGTTGTGGTAGCCGGACAGATTGTTGCCGTTGCCGCTGAACAGCTCGTAGGCGTCCATCACCGACGACCCGGTCGAGCCGCTGCCGGTGGACCCGCCGGTGCTCGCCAGCAGCACGTCGAGCTGCCCGTCCCGCAGCGCTTGGGGCCCGATGCCGTCGGATGCCACCTCGGTGACGGTGATACCGGCCGGCGCGCAGGAGGCGCTGATCGCGCCGATCACCGCGGCCAGCCGGGTGTTGGGACCGCGGTAGCCGATCCGCACCGTCAGGGGCTTTCCGGCCAGCATGTCGCGGGCGGCGTTCGGGTCGGCGTGCGCGAACTGCTCGGCCTCGGGCACGTTCTCGGCCTGGTCGAACGCGTCGTCGATGGCGGTGTTCAGCCGGGAGTTGACCATCGGCACGCCCGCGTCGTGGGCGATGACGTCACGCGGGGTGCACAGCGCCACCGCCCGGCGGGCCGGAATCTCCGACAGCGGCCCGGCCGGGGCGAAGATCAGCTGCTCGATACCGCCCGAGGGGGTGTCGCTGCTCTGATAATCGTCCGGGGTGATCAGGGATCCGGCGGAGCCGGTCGCCACGTCGACGACCTCCACGACGCGCTTGTTGACCCGGTCGGCGACGTCGGCGCCCTGCGGCCACACCGTGACCCGTTTGGTGACCGGCTTGGCGCCCCACCAGAGGTCGTTGGCGACCAGCACGACGGCGCCCCCGTCGAGCACCGAGTCGATCTTGTAGGGACCCGACGACGGAAAGTGCCGCAGGTCCGCACTGTGGTCGAGCTGCCAGGTGGTGTTCCAGGCCTGGGCGATCTTCGTCACCACCTCCTCGGCCGGTGCGACCTCGCCCAGCAGCACCTCGGTGATGTTCAGGCCGAGCTTGTCGTTGAGGATGTGCGACGGCATCATCGACGTCGCGGTGAACAGCTCCTCGTAATCGACGATGTTGCGGTCGGGGAAGAACGACACCCTGGCCTTCTTCGCACCGGGCTGGCATTCGATGTGCTCGATATCGAGATAGCCGGCTCGGCTGGCGGCGTCGAAGCCGCCGAACCGCCCGGATTGAGCCGCCCACGCCAGCACCAGGTCATCGCAGGTGATGGGCTTGCCGTCGGAATAGACCGCCGCCTCGGCGATCTGGTAGTCCAGCACCAGCGGGGCGCGGCCCACCACCGAGATGCTGCCGAAGTCGTGGTCGGTGAGGATCTGCCCTTCCGGCCCGTGGTAGCCGAAGCCGGTCAGGGTCCGGGAGAACGCCTGCGGCCCCGCCGAGGCAGCGCCGGCCACCGAGGTGGTGTTGTAGGTGCTCAGGCCGCCGTCGACGGCGTAGTCGATCTGATCGACGGAAGGGCCGGTGCACGCCGACACCGACCAAGCGCCCACCGCGGTGGCGACCGCCACCACCCACGCCGCCGCTTGCCGCCAGCGGGCCGCCATCGGCGTTACCGTCCGGTGTCCGACTTGCCGGTCGGACGCTGGGTGCGCCGGCTGGTGGGGCGTGCCGGCTTGGCGCCCGGCGTCGGACCGGCCGGCGTCGCAGCGGTGCTCGCTGCCGCGGTCGTCTCGACCTCGTCGATCTCGTCGTCCTCGGTGGTGTCAGCTGTGTCATCGGCCGGTGCGGCTTTCGAACCGGAGGCGACTGTGCGTCGCCGCATCACCCGGCGGTTGTGATTGCGCACCAACTCGGTGCGTTCCCGCAGGCTGACCAGCAGCGGCGTGGCCAGATAAATCGACGAATAGGTGCCGACGACGACCCCGACCAACTGCACCAGCGCGAGGTCCTGGAGTGTCCCCACCCCCAGCAGCCACACCGCCACCACCATCAGCGACATGATCGGCAACGCCGAGATCAGGCTGGTGTTGATCGACCGCATGAAGGTCTGGTTGACCGCCAGGTTGGCCTCTTCGGCGAAGGTGCGCCGGGTTTTGTGCTCGAAGCCATGGGTGTTCTCTTCCACCTTGTCGAACACGATGACGGTGTCGTAGATGGAGAACCCGAGGATGGTCAACAGCCCGATCACGGTGGCCGGGGTGACTTCGAACCCGACCAACGAATACACGCCCGCGGTGACGGCGACGTCGAAGACCATCGAGATCATCGCCGCGAGCGTCATGTACCACTCGTAACGCACGGTGATGTAGAGCGAAGCCAACAGCAGGAACACCACCAGCGCGATCACGGCCTTCTGGGTGATCTGCCCGCCCCAGGTCTCCGACACCGCCGAGTCGCTGATCGCCTGCTTGCTGGGCTGCCCGTCGGGTGCGACGGGCTGGAACTCGTCGAACAGGGCGTCGCGCAGCTTCTCGGTTTCCTCGTTGGTGAGCGTCTCGGCGCGGATCTGCACGGTCGCCGACGTGCCGTTGCCGACCACGACCACCGATTCGGGGCTTCTGCCGACGGAGTCGCGGAACACCTGTTCGACCTGGGTGATCGACGTGTCGCCGCGCGGGAACGACACTTTGGTGCCGCCGGCGAAGTCGATGCCGAAGGTGAAGCCGCGGATCAGGATGCTCAAGATGGCGATCGCGACCATCGCGCCGCTGATCGCGTACCACATCCGCCGCTTGCCGATGACCTCGAACGCGCCGGTACCGGTGTAGAGCCGCGACAGGAAGCCGTGCTGCGGCGGTCGTGGAGTGCCGGCGACTTTGCGGGCCGTCTCCTCGACCGCGGTGCCGGTCTCGGTGAGTTCGACTGCGCCGGCGTCGCTTTTCGCGGACTTCGTCGCGCGCTTCGCGCCGCCACTGGTGCTCGGTTTGGCCATCTGGCTATCCCTGTCCCGTCGACTGGGCGCTCACCCGTGCGCCCGTTTTGGCTCCGGATCTGCCACCCGTTCGGCCGCCCGATTTCGCCACCGCCCGCCGCTCGCGTGCGACCTGCTGCACCGCACCGAGGCCGTTGTAGCTCGGCTTGGCCAGCGTCGGCGACTTGGAAGCCAGATACACCAGCGGCCAGGTCACCAGGAACACCACCACCAGGTCGAGGATGGTGGTCAGCCCCAGCGTGAAGGCGAAGCCCTTCACCTGCCCGACAGCCAGGAAGTAGAGCACCGCCGCGGCCAGGAAGGTCACCGCGTTACCGGACACGATCGTCTTGCGCGCCCGCGTCCACCCGCGCGGCACCGCGGAGCGGAACGAGCGACCTTCCCGGATCTCGTCCTTGATGCGCTCGAAGAACACCACGAACGAGTCGGCGGTGGTGCCGATACCGATGATCAGACCGGCGATGCCGGCAAGGTCGAGCGTGTAGTTGATATACCTGCCCAACAGCACCAGGATCGCGTAGACCATGGCGCCGGCGACCACCAGCGACAACGCGGTGAGCACGCCGAGCACCCGGTAGTAGAGCAGCGAGTAGACCAGCACCAGCACCAAGCCGATCGCGCCGGCGATCAGTCCCGCCCGCAGCGACGTCATTCCCAGTGTGGCCGAAACGGTTTCGGCTTCCGAGGACTCGAACGACAGCGGCAGCGACCCGTATTTCAGCACGTTGGCCAGTTGTCGCGAGGCGTCCTGAGTGAATCCCGGTGAACCGCCGGTGATCTGGGTGCGACCGCCCGGGATGGCCTCCTGGATCTGCGGCGCGCTGACCACCTGCGAGTCCAGCGTGAACGCGGTCTGGGTGCCGATGTGGGCCGCGGTGTAGTCGGCCCAGATGTCAGCCGCAGCGCTCTTGAACTGAACCTGCACGATGTTGGCGCCGCTGCGCTGGTCCATTCCCGAGCTGGCGTCGGCGATCTGGTCGCCGCTGATGATCGACGGGGCCAACAGATACGCAGTCTGGTGGTCCTGGGAACAGGTCACCAGCGGCAGGTCCGGGTCGTCGTTGCCGGCCAGGATGTCTTCCTTGTCGCACCGGCTGGCCTGGATCTGCAGGGCCAGCGCTTGCACCACCTTGTTGTCGCTCTGCCGCAGCCGCTTCTCGGCGGCGATGCGGGCCGCCAGGCCCTGCGGCTGCCCAGGCTGACCGGGCAGGCCGGGGATGGGGGGCATACCCGGCAGCTGCGCACCGGGATTCGGCACCTGGGCGGGCGCACCCGGCTGGGTGGTCTCCGAGGGGGCGCCCGGCACGGTGGTCTCGTCCTCCGACCCGGGGCTCTCCGAGGTGGTGCCCGGTGTCGGGGTCGGCTCCTGCGGGTAGGGCCGCGGCTGAGCCGGCGGCATCAGGGGTTGCTGCGGAAGCTCGCCGTTGCCGCCGAACGTGCCTGCACCGCCTGCCCCGTATCCACCCGGCAGACCCTGTTCGCCCGAACCGGCCTGGCCACCGGTGGCCGGCGAGCCGGGCAGGCCCGGGATGCTGGGGACTCCGCCCGGGACTCCACCCGGAACACCCGGGACTCCGCCGGGGAGACCGGGGACACCGCCGGGGATCCCACCCGGGACACCGGGAATTCCCGGCGGCCGTCCGGGCCCGCCGGGAAGGCCGGGCATCTGACCGCCGCCGGCCTGCTTGGCTTCTTCCACCGACACCCCGCTGACCACCGGCCGGATGTAGAGCCGGGCCGTCTGCCCGAGGGTGCGCGCTTCGTTGCCGTCGCTGCCCGGCACCGTGATGACCAGGTTGCTGCCGTCGATGATGACCTCGGAGCCGGACACCCCCAGACCGTTTACCCGCGCGCTGATGATCTGCTGCGCCTGGTTGAGTGCCTCGCGAGTCGGGGCGGAGCCGTCCGGTGTGCGGGCGGTGAGCGTCACGCGGGTGCCGCCCTGCAGGTCGATGCCCAGCTTGGGCTCGGCCACCTTGTTTCCGGTCAGAAACACCAGCAGGTAGACGCCGATGAGCATTGCCAGGAACACCGCCAGGTTGCGGGCAGGGTGCACCGGCGCCGAAGGCGATGCCACGTTGTTGAGTCTCCTTCGCTCATTGCACGATGCGCTCTCGCGATCGTCGGGGCTGGTCCGCGCTTGGTCCGCTCGCGACGATCAGTTCGACTGCACCCGCAAAAGGGTACGTGCCCGGCTGGCAGGCTCGGTCGTTGGGCGGGCGTTCCGCGCGTCGGGTGCGTCGGGGGCTAGTCCGATGGCGCCGACCCGCTGCGATCGCCGCTAGGCGTCTTCGGTGGCTTGTTCGACCGCGGCTTCGGCGGTGAAGTCCTCCGGCTCGATTTTGTCCCGGACTGCCAGCTTCATCCAGGTGGTCACCACGCCGGGCGAAATCTCCAGATCGACGGTGTCGTCGGTGATGCCGGTGATCGAGGCCTCCATCCCGGAGGTGGTGTGGACACGGTCGCCCACCTGCAGCGACTCGTGCAGGTCGATGGTGGCTTGCATCGCACGCTTCTGCCGCCGCGAGGCGAAGAACATGAAGGCGCCCATGACGACGAGCAGTGGCAGGAAGGCAACCATGTTGTTCATGACGAGAACCGATCTTTCGAATTGTTCGTACTAGATCTTCGGCACCGGATCAGGAGTGACGGGCCGCAGTGATGCCAACAGTCTGCCATTGTGTCGGGCGACTCCGAGTCGGGACTGCTGTTCGCCCCTTAGGCTGTGTGGGAAATCGGGGGTCAGGATTCTTGAGGAAGGTTGGCCGATGAGGAACTTCGCGTGTGGTCTGGCTACCGCCGTTGCGCTGGCGGCAGCTCCCCTGGCGGTCGGAGCGATCGCGATGCCCGCCGTCGGTTCGGCGGCGCCGCTGGACTGCCCGGGCGGTCAGTACTGGGAACCGAGCACCAACACCTGCATGCCTCTCGGCCAGGGGCCGACGCCGCTGGAGTGCGCGGGTGGCCAGTATTGGGAGCCGAGCACCAACACCTGCATGCCCCTGGGCCAGGGGCCGACGCCGCTGGACTGCCCGCCCGGTGAATGGTGGAACCCCTTCGGCAACGCCTGCCGGCCACTCGGCCAGGTCTGAACCGCGGCAAGGATTCCCAAGGACCGCAAAGGAGAGCGCCGATGTCTGTCCCGCCGCTGCCGCAGAGCCGTCACCTGGCCACCGAGATCCCAGGACCCGGCTCGGCGCGGCTGGCAGCCCGCCGCGCGGCGGCTGTCGCGCGCGGGGTGGCCAGCACGCTGCCGGTCTACGCGGCTCGCGCCGGCGGCGGCATCGTCGAGGATGTCGACGGCAACCGGCTGATCGATCTGGGTTCGGGCATCGCGGTGACGACCGTCGGCAACGCCGCGCCGCGCGTGGTGGACGGGGTGCGCGAGCAGGTCGGCCAATTCACCCACACCTGCTTCATGGTCACCCCGTACGAGGGGTATGTAGCCGTCGCCGAAGCCCTGAACCGGCTCACCCCGGGTGCCTTCGAGAAACGCTCACTGCTGCTCAACTCCGGCGCGGAGGCCCTGGAGAACGCCGTCAAAATCGCCCGGTCCTACACCCGGAAATCGGCGGTGGCGGCATTCGACCACGGCTACCACGGCCGAACCAACCTGACGATGGCGCTGACGGCCAAGTCGATGCCGTACAAGAGCGGGTTCGGGCCGTTCGCGCCCGACGTCTACCGGGCGCCGACGTCCTATCCCTACCGCGACGGCCTGATCGACAAGGAGCTGGGCAGCGACGGCGAGCGGGCGGCACAGCGCACCATCGGTGTTCTCGAGAGCCAGATCGGCGCCCACAACCTGGCCGCGCTGGTCATCGAGCCGATCCAGGGCGAGGGCGGGTTCATCGTCCCGGCGCCGGGTTTTCTGCCCGCGCTGCTGGCATGGTGCCGCGACAACGACGTGGTGTTCATCGCCGACGAGGTGCAGACCGGCTTCGCGCGCACCGGGGCGATGTTCGCCTGTGAACACGAACCCATCGAGCCCGATCTGATCTGTACCGCCAAGGGCATCGGCGGTGGTCTGCCGCTGTCAGCGGTCACCGGTCGCGCCGAGATCATGGACGCCCCCCAGGTCAGCGGCCTGGGCGGGACATTCGGTGGTAACCCGGTGGCGTGCGCGGCGGCACTGGGGGCGTTCGCGACCGTCGAGGCCGACGATCTGGTGGGGCGGGCCCGGTACATCGAGCGGGTGGTCTTCGAGCGACTGGGCCGACTGCAGGCCGACGACGACCGCATCGGCGACGTTCGCGGCCGCGGCGCCATGATCGCCGTGGAGCTGGTGCAGCCCGACGGCGCCGAACCGGACCCGGCCCTGACCAAAGCGCTGGCGTCGGCATGTCATCGGGCCGGCGTGATCGTGTTGACCTGCGGCACGTTCGGCAACGTGCTGCGGCTGCTGCCGCCATTGACCATCAGCGATGAGCTGCTGGCAGAGGGCCTCGACGTGTTGGCCGAGGAGCTGGCGAAGCTGTAGCCGACGATTCAGTCGGAGTCGAACAGCGCCGACTGCCCGAATCCGCCGGCCCCGGCGGGTGGAATCATGCCCAGGTGTGTCCAGGCCGCCGCGGTCGCGACCCGGCCCCGCGGAGTGCGGGCGACCATCCCGGCGCGCACCAGGAACGGCTCGCAGACCTCTTCAACGGTGGCCGCTTCCTCCCCCACCGCCACCGCCAGCGTGGACACCCCGACGGGGCCGCCGCCGAAACTGCGGGTCAACGCCGACAGCACCGCCCGGTCGAGGCGGTCCAGACCCAACTCGTCGACGTCGTAGACCGCCAGCGCGGCCTTGGCCACGTCGCGGGTGATCACCCCGTCGGCGCGCACCTCGGCGTAGTCGCGCACCCGGCGCAGCAGCCGGTTGGCGATCCGCGGGGTGCCGCGTGAGCGACGCGCAACCTCGGCGGCCGCTTCAGCCCCGAGCTCGATGCCCAGAATCGCCGCCGAACGCGCCAGCACCAGCTGCAGCTCGGCCGGCTCATAGAAATCCATGTGCGCGGTGAACCCGAACCGGTCGCGCAGCGGACCGGTCAGTGCACCGGAGCGGGTGGTCGCGCCGACCAGGGTGAACGGTGCCACTTCCAGCGGAATCGATGTCGCCCCAGGGCCTTTCCCGACGATGACATCGACCCGGAAGTCCTCCATCGCCAGGTACAACATCTCTTCGGCGGGCCGCGCGATGCGGTGGATCTCGTCGATGAACAGCACATCGTGCTCGACCAGATTCGACAGCATCGCCGCGAGATCTCCGGCACGTTCCAGCGCGGGCCCCGACGTGACCCGCAGGGAACTGCCCAGTTCGGTGGCGATGATCATCGCCAACGAGGTCTTGCCCAGGCCGGGCGGGCCGGACAGCAGGATGTGATCCGGTGTGCCGCCACGGTTCTTGGCGCCCTCGATCACCAACTGCAACTGTTCGCGTACCCGGGCCTGACCGATGAACTCGGCCAGGCTGCGCGGGCGCAGACCGGCGTCGATATCGCCCTCGCCGACGGTCAGCGCCGGCGACACCTCGCGGGCTTCGGTCTCGTCGCGGTCGTCGGGTTCGCTCATTTGGTCTTCCCCAGCCGGCTCAGCGCGGTCCGCAGGGCGTCAGACGTGCTGGCTTCAGGGGCCTCGGCCAGCACCTTGTCGATGGTCTCTTCAGCCTGCTTGGCGGCAAAGCCAAGCCCGACAAGGGCTTCGACCACCGGTGCGCGCACCGCGTGGCCATTCACGGCTGCACCGGAGACGCCGCCCTCCCCCGCCACCGGCCCGATCTTGTCGCGCAGTTCCAGCACCATGCGCTCCGCCCCGCGCTTACCGATCCCGGGCACCCGGGTCAGCGCGGTGACGTCGGAGTCGGCCAGCACCCGGCGCAGCGCGGTCGCGTCGTAGACCGCCAGGGCGGCCAGGGCGATCTTGGGCCCGATCCCCGACACCCCGATCAAGGTCAGAAACAGATCACGCGCGTCGGCGTCGGGAAAGCCGTACAGCGTCATCGAATCTTCCCGCACGATCATCGCGGTGATCAATCGGGATTCGCCGCCGCGGCGCAACGTCGACAGTGTCGCCGGTGTGGCCATCACCTTGTAGCCGACCCCGGCCGCCTCGACCACCACGTGATCGAGTGCGATGTCGATGACCTCACCGCGCACCGAGGAGATCATGCCCGGGCCGCCTTGAGCTTGGCGGCGTAGCGGCGGCGCTGTTCGGCCGCCAACGCCTCGGCGGCCGCCATCCGCGCGATCATCGGGGCGCGCCAGCAGTGGCAGATCGCCAGCGCCAGCGCGTCCGCCGCGTCGGCGGGTGTCGGCTTTTGCTGCAGCCCAAGGATTCTGGTGACCATAGCCGTCACCTGAGCTTTGTCGGCCGCGCCGTTGCCGGTCACCGCGGCCTTGACCTCGCTGGGCGTGTGGAAATGCACGTCGATGCCACGCCGGGCGGCCGCCACTGCGATCACCCCACCCGCCTGGGCGGTGCCCATCACAGTGGAGACATTCTGCTGGGAGAACACCCGCTCGACGGCGATGACATCGGGTCGGTGGGTGTCCAGCCAGTACTCGGCGGTGTCGCTGATCGTCAGCAGTCGCTGCGGCAGGGGCTGATCGGCCGGGGTGCGCACCACGTCGACGTCCAGGGCGGTGACCTGGCGCCCGGAGCCGCCCTCGACGACCGACAGCCCGCAGCGGGTCAGCCCGGGGTCGACACCCATCACCCGCACCGCACGCTCCCTACCGTAGTGAACACCTGTTCGAACAGTAGCGGTCGGGGCCGACGCTCCCCGGCAGGACACGCGGAGTCGCGGTCGCGGATCGCGCCGTCCTCACACCACCCGCAGGCCGGCGGGAATGCTCGCCGGGTCGCGCCAGAATGCGTCGCGGACGAACCGGCCGAACAGGTCCGGCGGCAGTACCGTGTCGCGCGGCTGCGCTCTGACCGCGCCGTGCACGGTGTGCAGCCCCGGCGTGCCGGCGCGTTCGTCGAAGTCGGTGACGTCGTAGTCGATGTTGTCGAAGCTGTGCTCGAACACCGGCTCGTCGATGAAGTCGTAGATGGCGCGCATCGTGCGCTCGGGGTCGGTGGTCAGCGACTCGTATTGCACCACCAGCAGCCGGTCCCGCTGCGCGCCGTAACAAGCCTGTTTGAGCATGTCGTAGGGCGCGCCGACCATTCCGTCTTGTCCCACCACGCCGTTTGCCCGGGTGTAGACGGTGCCGCCGGGGTTGAAACCGAAGATCGACGACGGGGTGAACACGTTGCGCTGGATCAATCGCTCGATGCTGTCGACCACCCACTGCAACTCGCGCACGCAGGCGATCATCTTCGCCTCGGGGAACAACCGCGAGACCGCCGGCATCCAGCCGCACCAGGCCCGGTTGGTATCGAAGATCACCTCGGCGGGGCAGTCGGCGTAGAAACTGTCGAACAGCCCGTGCAGGATCCGTTCCCGCTTCGTGTCGTCGATGAACACCGAGAACTCGTTGCGGGCGCTCATCTCGCCGAGCAGGGCGCCGAACAATCCGGCCAGCGGGCCCGACATCCCGGCCTCAAAGCGCGGGTTCTGCCGCAGCAGTGCGGCCAGCAGGGTCGAGCCCGACCGCGGCAGGCCAGAGATGAAATGAATCGCAGACACCGGCGCGGGTCGCTACTCGGCCTCGAGCGCGGCCAGCACCTCGTCGGACAGGTCGACGTTGGTCCACACGTTCTGAACGTCGTCGCTGTCCTCGAGGGCCTCGACCAGCTTGAACACCTTGCGGGCCGCATCGACGTCCACCGCGACGCTGACCGACGGCTGGAAGCCGGCCTCGGCCGAGTCGTAGTCGATGCCGGCGTCCACCAGCGCGGTGCGCACCGCCACCAGGTCACCCGGTTCCGAGATCACCTCGAAGCTCTCCCCCAGGTCGGTGACGTCTTCAGCGCCGGCCTCCAGCACCGCCACCAGCACGTCGTCCTCGGTCAGCCCGTTCTTCTCCAGGGTGACCGTCCCCTTGCGGCTGAAAAGGTAGGCGACCGAACCCGGGTCGGCCATGGTGCCGCCGTTGCGGGTCATCGCCACCCGCACCTCGCCGGCGGCGCGGTTGCGGTTGTCGGTCAGGCACTCGATGAGAACCGCAACACCGTTGGGCCCGTAGCCTTCGTAGGTGATGGTCTGGTAGTCCGCCCCGCCGGCTTCCTCACCGGCGCCGCGCTTGCGGGCCCGCTCGATGTTGTCGTTGGGCACCGAGTTCTTCTTCGCCTTCTGGATGGCGTCATACAGCGTCGGGTTACCCGACGGATCTCCGCCGCCGACCCGCGCCGCGACCTCGATGTTCTTGATCAACCGGGCGAAGTTCTTGCCGCGGCGGGCGTCGATGACGGCCTTCTTGTGCTTGGTGGTGGCCCATTTGGAATGGCCGCTCATAGCCGTCCTACCTCACTGTGGCTGGAGAAAAGGTCGCCCAGTGAGTCTACGGCCACGACGTCCGCGCTCCGGCACCGTGCACCTTGCTTGCGCCATCGGGTGTTTACTATGAGCCGGGTCACAATACCGTGGAGGGCAGCGATGCGCTCTGCCCGGTACACGCGCAATGACCGGGCAGTCGGCGCAGGCGTGCACCCCGCCGGCTGAGGACCGATCAGGCTTGCCCTGCGACGATGTCGATGAACAGCCGATGGATCCGGTGATCGCCGGTCATCTCCGGGTGGAATGAGGTGGCCAGCACCCCGCCCTGCCGCACCGCAACCGGGTGTCCGGCGGCCTGTGCCAGTACCTGGACCCCGGGCCCGACCCGCTCCACCCAGGGCGCCCGGATGAACACCGCGTGCACCGGCCCATCCAGGCCCGCGAACGCCAGATCGCCCTCGAAGGAATCGACCTGCCGACCGAAGGCGTTGCGCCGCACGGTCATGTCGATTCCCGACAACGGGATGGCGGCCCGGCCCTCGGCGCCCGCGTCGGCGATCTCGGTGGCCAGCAGAATCATTCCCGCACAGGATCCATATGCCGGCATCCCGTCGGCCAGCCGGGCCTGCAGCGGGTCGGTCAGCGCAAGCTCGCGCAGCAGATGACTCATGGTGGTCGACTCCCCACCGGGAATCAGCAGGGCGTCGACGTCGTCGAGCTCCGTGCGACGGCGCACCGACACCGCCTCGGCGCCGACGGCATTCAGTGCGGCAAGGTGCTCGCGTACGTCGCCCTGCAGTGCCAGCACGCCGATGCGCGGGCTACTCACTCGCCGGTCGGCTGGTACCCGGACGGGTAGCGGGTCAGCCCCTCCTGCATCACTGCGGCCACCATGTCGCCGGATCGGTTGTAGATCTTTCCCTGGGTCAGCGCCCGGCCGGCGCCCGCCGACGGCGACGACTGGTCATAGAGCAGCCATTCGTCGGCCCGGAAGGGGCGCATGAACCACATCGCGTGATCCAGCGACGCCACCTGCAGGTGGTCACGGTCGGCGGGGTGGACCGACCAGGCCGAACCCAGCAGGGTCAGGTCGCTCATATAGGCCAGCGCACAGATGTGCAGCACCTGATCGTCGGGCAGCCGGTCGCGATGACGGAACCACACCTGCTGCTCGGCGACCCTGCCCGGAATGTGCGGCAACAGCTCGCGCGGCACCTTGCGCAGCTCCCACTCGGCGAACGCCTTGAACCCCTCGTCGTCGAAGGCCTTCATCTCACCGATATCCGGCAGATCCTCCGCCTCGGGTGCGTCAGGCATCGCATCCTGGTGCTCAATGCCGCGTTGCTCACTCTGGAATGACGCCGACATGTTGAAGATCGTCTCGCCGTGCTGCACCGCGTTGACCCGCCGCGTACAGAACGAACCGCCGTCGCGCACCCGCTCGACCAGAAAAACCGTGGGCGCCTTGGCATCTCCGGGCCGCAGGAAATAGCCGTGCAGCGAATGGACCCGGAATCTCGGTTCCACGGTGCGCACCGCCGAGACCAGGGCCTGCCCGGCGACATGCCCGCCGAAGGTGCGCTGATGGTCAGCGGAGAAGGGGCTGAACACGCTCCCGCGGTAGATGTTGACCTCGAGTTGTTCGAGATCGAGAATCTCTTCGATCGCCACGGAGAATGTCTACCAGCCGCGTTCGGCAAGCCGGTGCGGTGCGGCGATGTCCTCCACGTTGATGCCGACCATCGCCTCGCCCAGCCCGCGCGACACCCGGGCCAGCACGTCGGGGTCGTCATAGAACGTGGTGGCCTTGACGATGGCCGCGGCGCGCGCCGCCGGATCGCCGGACTTGAAGATGCCGGAGCCGACGAACACGCCCTCGGCGCCGAGTTGCATCATCATCGCCGCGTCGGCGGGGGTGGCGATCCCACCGGCGGTGAACATCGTCACCGGCAGTTTGCCGGCCTTCGCGACCTCCGCGACCAGCTCGTAGGGGGCCTGCAGTTCCTTTGCCGCGACGAATAATTCGTCTTGTGCCAGCGACGTGAGACGACGGATCTCGCCGCCGATGGCCCGCATGTGGGTGGTGGCGTTGGAGACGTCCCCGGTGCCGGCCTCCCCCTTGGAGCGGATCATGGCCGCCCCCTCGGTGATCCGGCGCAGCGCTTCACCCAGGTTGGTCGCCCCGCATACGAACGGAACGGTGAACTGCCACTTGTCGATGTGGTGGCTGTAGTCGGCCGGCGTGAGCACCTCCGACTCGTCGATGTAGTCCACCCCGAGGCTCTGCAGGATCTGCGCCTCGACGAAATGCCCGATGCGCACCTTGGCCATCACCGGGATGGTGACCGCTGCGATGATGCCCTCGATCATGTCGGGGTCGCTCATCCGCGACACCCCGCCCTGAGCGCGGATGTCGGCGGGCACCCGCTCCAGTGCCATCACCGCGACGGCACCTGCCCCCTCGGCGATCCGGGCCTGCTCAGGCGTGACGACGTCCATGATGACGCCGCCCTTGAGCATCTCGGCCATGCCGCGTTTGACCCGCGCCGTGCCGGTCTGCCCGTTCTGCGCCGCGCTGTCCACTGAATGTTTCTCCTTGCTGACCGGGTTACTCGCTCAGTGTAGTGGGCGGGGGCCAGCCGATTTTCGGCTCTCAGTCCAGCGGGACGAACACCGGCCCGGGCGGCGGTGGATCGGCCAGCAGCGCGGGCAACACGAACGTTCGGGCGTAGCGGCGGACCTGGTCGGCGTCGCCTACGCCGGGGATCAGCCCCAGCAGTAACCCCAAGGCGACCGACAGCACGAACCGGGCGGCGTCGCCGGGGCGAAGTCCGGCACGCAGGGTGTCGCCCGCCTGGCCAAACCCCATCTCGAACTGCCCGGCCAGCACCTCGCTCAGGGTTGCCGACCGGGCGATCATCGCGGCAACATTGCCCTCGTCGGTGTGCTCGGAGATGACCCGCAGCAGGGGGTCCCGACCGACTTCGGTGGCCACGATCACCAGTGACTCGGTCACCAGCTCGCCGGGGTCGGTCGTGGTCTCCAGCCGGGTGGCGATGGCCGCCATTTTTCGTGCGGCGACCCGCACCACCAGCGCGTCCAGCAGCTGGTCCCGGCTGCCGAAATGCCGGTAGATCACCGCGCGCGTGTAGCCGGCTTCCCGCGCGATGACCTGCATCGTGGATGCGCGGTAACCCCGAAGCGCAAACGACCGTTCCGCTGCGTCAAGCAGCAACTCCCGCGCGTGCTCGGGCGGATTGCCACCGCCGGGCGGCCTGCCCCGGCCGCGGGCCGTCTTCGCCGACATATATGGACATCTCCATTCAAATGTCTATTATCGAAGCATCCGATGAAGGGATCGTCGCATGGCCGCAACGCTTACTGGTGTACCCGAACGGCGTGACTGGCCGGCGGTCTTCGGCTCATGGCGGCTGCTGGCCAACCCGGGCAAGAACGGGGGGTCGGCCTTCGAGCTGATCGTGGGCCTGGCAGCGCCGATCCTGGCGCGCAGCTACCACCAGTTGCGGGCACACCCCAACGGCCGGCGGCTGTTCGCCGAGAAGCCCGACCTGTTGGCGCTGCTGGGCGACGACGATTACCTGGCCTCGCTACCGGCGGGTTCGCTGGGCCACGCCTATCGGTCGTTTCTGCACACCAATCGACTCGATGCCGGCGTGTTCGATGTCGACACGGTGATCCGCCCGATCGCCGAGCGCCGCGGCTGGGACGACGATTTCTTCTACATGATGCGGCGCGGCACGGCCCTGCACGACATGTTCCACACCCTGGGCGGTTACGGTCCGGACATGGGCGGGGAGTTCGGCAACCTGGGCTTCCACTGCGGCCAGATGGAACCGTCCAGTGGGCTCAAGGCACTCAGCCTGGGCCTGCTGGGGTCTGTCATCCCCGCCTCCCCGCGCCGCAAACTGCGCTACTTCCGCGAGGCGGTGCGCCGTGGACAACGCGCCGACAATCTGATGGCCGCGCCCTACGAGGAGCTGTTGGACAAACCCATCACCGAGGTACGCGAACTGCTGGGGATCGAGCCGACGTCTCGCGCGCATCGCGGCGGGCACCTGTTCATCGGGTGGACGCCGCCGGGAATGAAGCCACCGACCCGCTGGGATTACGACGCGGGCCACGTGAGCCGGTGACACCTCACATGGTCAAGACCATGCGGTAGCGGGCCCGGCCCTGCTCCATGGCGGCGTACGCCTCGGCGGCCTGGGCCAGCGGCCGTTCTTCGATACGGGCCCGCACCCCGGACAGCACCGCGAACGCCATGGTCTCCTCCACGTCGCGGGCAGTGCCCGACGGGTGACCGACGACGCTGAGGCCCGGCGAGATCAACTGCATCGGTGAGATGGGCAGCGCATCGGCGGTGACACCGATGATCACGAGCTCCCCCCGCGGATCCAGGCCGCCGATCGTGTCGGCCATCGCCGCCGAGTTCGCCGCGGTGGCCAGCACCACCGACACACCCCCGAGTGCCCGCATCGCCTCGCCGACATCCCCGGCGGTCGAGTCGATGTAGTGGTGGGCACCCAACTCCAGGGCGTCGTCGGCCTTGCCGGGGCCGCGCGCGATAGCGATGGTTTCGAAACCCATCGCCCGGGCGAACTGCACTCCCAAGTGGCCCAGGCCGCCCACGCCGAGGATCGCGACCCGGTCTCCCGGCAATGCCCGCGTCGAGCGCAGCGCGTGGTAGGTGGTCACCCCGGCACACCCCATCGGCGCGGCCTCGGCGAAGGACAGCGCATCGGGGATCCGCGCCAGCGCGTTGGCCGGGACGGTCACCGATTCGGCGTACCCGCCCGGGTAGTGCCAGCTGGGCACCTGCCCGTTGGCACAGTAGATGAAATCGCCCTTGCGGCAGGGAATGCAGTGGTTGCAGTGGCCGCCGAACCAGCCCACCGCCACCCGGTCGCCCACCGCCCAACCCGTCACGCCGGCACCCAGTTCGGCGATGGTGCCCGCGATCTCGTGTCCGGGGGTCAACGGCCAGCTGAGGCCGGGAAACCCGCCGTTGACGATGCCGTGGTCGGTGCCGCAGACACCGCAGGCCGCAACGGCGATCCGGACGTGATCGGGCCCCGGCGTGGGAGTGTCGACGTCGACGAGGGCCAACGGCGCACCGGCGGACGGTACGTGAACAGCGCGATGAGATGGCATTGCAGGATCCTATGCCGCGCCGCGCTGGCCAACCATGGCGCGAGCAGACACATGATCCCCCAATTCGGGGCATGAGAGGGGGTCCTCGGGTCTGCTCACGCTCAGGTGATCCGGCGGACCTGTGGTGTCGCGCCGGCAGCGTCGGCCAGCCGGGCCGCCTCGGCGAGGCGCTCGCCGAGTTGCAGCGGGTAGACCTGCTCCCCTCCGGCGGTCAATTCGGTGATCGCGGCCGCGTCGCACCAGCGGTGGCCGTGCAGGTAGCGCTTTTCCAGTCCGGTCCGACCGGCGCCGGATGGCTCGAACCGGCCGGTGCGGTAGACGAAGAAGAACTCCTGGCTGTCGAGTCGCTCCCCGTTGAACTCGAAGACGGCGTCGCGGCGCCAGATCGGCCCGACCAGCTCGCCGGGGTCGACCCGCAGACCGGTCTCCTCGGCCAGTTCGCGCGCCGCCGCATCGGCCAGCGGCTCATCGGGCAACACCTGCCCGCCGACGGTGAACCACCAGCGCGGTGCGGGGTTTGCCGCGTCGTCGCGAAGGGCCGGGTCGCAGCCGCGCAACAGCAGCACCGCCCCCGCCTCGTCGAACAGCACCACCCGCGCCGAGACGCGCGGGTCCAGCACGCCGTGGTCGCCGTGGGCGATCATGCCGGCCCGTTCAACGATCTCGAAATACGTTGGCATCGGCGCGGTTCCGCCCAGCCGCAAGGCCCGGACCAGTGGCCGCTCACGCAGCGCCACGGTGTCGCGGACCGCATCGTTGTGGAACCGGCGGGCCAGCAGCACCCGGGCTTCGGCGTCGGCCAGTTCGGCGACCATCGCGGGCGGCAACGACGCGGAGTCGACCATCGCCAGTTCGGCCGACAACGCGTTCTCGGTCGTCTCGCGCGCGTCTCGCGACGCCCGCTCGGCGACATCGGCCACGGCAGCAAGTCGTCGCCCGGCCACCGCGTCGCCGTAGACCTCGATCGCGACGGCCCGGGCCACTACCGCACGGCGCGCCAGCGCGGCGTCCAGTGCCTGCCAGGACAGGTCGCAGCGCACGTGCAGCCGGTTGAGCCGGTTGGCGGTCTGATACGCCCAGCCCACCGCGGCGGCCAGCACCGCCACCGCGACCAGCACCAGCACGGCGCCCAGGATCGTCGGACCCATCAGTCGCCCACCGAGACCTTGCGGCCGACGCCGGCAACCGTCTCGTAGACCCGGATGATCTGGTCGGCCACCACCGACCAGTCGTAGCGGCGCACCACCTCGCGGCCCGCCGCGACATAGGACGCCCGCAGCGCGTCGTCGTCGAGTACCTCGATCAGCGCGGCAGCCAGCGCAGCGTGGTCGTCGACCGAGACCAGCCGGCCCGCCTGGCCGTCGCCCAGCACCCGGCGGAAGGCGTCCAGGTCGCTGGCGACCACCGCGGCGCCGGCGGCCATCGCCTCGGCCAGCACGATTCCGAAGCTCTCCCCGCCGGTGTTCGGCGCACAGTACACGTCGGCGCTGCGCAGTGCCGATGCCTTCTCGGCGTCGTCGACCTGACCCAGGAATCGCAGATGTTCAGCCAATGCGCCTGCATCGCTGCGTAATTCGGCTTCGTCACCCCGGCCGACGATCAGCACCTGAACATCGGCGAACTTCTCGACCAGCGCCGGCAGCGCACCCAGCAGCACCGCCATTCCCTTGCGGGGCTCGTCGTAGCGGCCAAGAAACAACACCGTACGACCGGTGCGCGGATAGCCGGGCAGCGGCTGCGCCGTGGCGAACGCGGCCACGTCGACGCCGTTGGGGATCTCCACCGCATCCGATCCCAGTGCCTCCATCTGCCAGCGCCGGGCCAGATCCGAGACCGCAATGCGGCCGATGATCTTTTCGTGCATCGGCCGCAACAGGGCCTGCGCCACGCTCAGCGTCAACGATTTGGACGTCGAGGTGTGAAAGGTGGCCACGATCGGGCCCTCGGCCAGGTTCAGCGCCAACATCGACAGGCTGGGGGCGTTCGGCTCGTGCAGGTGCAGGACATCGAAGTCACCCTCCACGAGCCATCGTTTCACCTTGCGGTGTGCGGCCGGGCTGAACTGCAGCCGAGCCACCGACCCGTTGTAGGGAATCGCGACGGCCTTGCCGGCGGACACGACATAGTCGGGCAGTTTCACGTGCGGCGATGCCGGTGCCAGCACGCTGACCTCGTGGCCGCGGGCACGCAATACCTCCGCCAACTGCAACACGTGGGCCTGCACCCCGCCCGGCACGTCGAATGAGTAGGGGCAGACCACGCCGATCCTCATCCGCTCTCCCGCAGGCGCGCCCGCCGTGATTCGGGCAGATCGGCCACCCACTGCGGCTGCATCATGTGCCAGTCCTCGGGGTGCTCGGCGATGCCGTCGGCGAACTTGTCCGCCAACGCCTGGGTGATCGCGCCGACGTCACCGCTGGAACAGTCCAGCGGCGGGCCGATCCGCACCGCCCAGCCGTCGCCCTCGAACCAGACGTGCGCGGGCAGTAGTGCCGCGCCGGTCTCGATGGCGAGTTTGGCCGGGCCGGCCGGCATCCGGGTGGACTCCCCGAAGAAGTCGACCGGCACCCCGCTGCGGGTCAGGTCGCGGTCGGCCATCAGGCACACCAGCCCGTTGTCCTTCAGCCGCTCGGCCAGCACCGCGAACGGCGGGCGCGCACCACCAGACGTTGGCAACACCTCGAAACCCAGGCTCTCGCGGAAAGCGAGGAAGCGGCGATACAGCGACTCCGGTTTGAGCCGCTCGGCGACCGTGGTGAACCCGCCATGGGTCTGAGCCAGCCACACCCCGGCCATGTCCCAGTTGCCGCTGTGCGGCAGCGCCAGCACCGCCCCACGCCCGGCCGCCAGCGCATCGGCCACATTGTCGCGCCCGATCACCGACTCGTGCAGCTGCGCCGCCAGCGCCACATGGTCCATGGTGGGCAGCCGGAACGCCTCCCGCCAGTACCGGGCATACGAGGCCAGCGAGGCGCGCATCAGCGCCGGCGGCACCTCGGCCGGGGCCACCCCCAGCACGCGAGCCAGGTTCTTGCGCAGTTGCTCGGGTCCTCCGCCGCGGGCCGCGAACATGGCACCGGCGTCGAAGGCGTTGCGGGCGAGAAATTCCGGCATCGCGCGCACCACCATCCAGCCCGCGGCGAAGCCGGCATCGGTGGCCCACGCGTCCAGCTGGCTCAGCCCGGGAACTCGCAGACCGCTCGGGATGAAAGTCACGCTCCCGGGGTTCCCTCGCCGTCGGCGCCGTGCAACGGTTCCACCGCGCCCGGCGAGGTGCGTACCGTGTGCAGACGCTGGGCGCAGGTGATGAGGCTGGCCACCGCCAGCAGCCACATCGCCACGTGCAGCGCCCACGGCAACGGGTAGACCGGCAGGTCGGACAGGCCGGCGCCCACCAGCACGATGATCAGCCGTTCGGGCCGTTCGATGTAGCCGCCGTCGCCGCGCAGGCCGCTGGCTTCGGCGCGGGCCTTGATGTAGGAGATCACCTGCGAGGTGACCAGGCAGATCAACGTCGCGACCACCAGCGGGGGGCTGTCCAGGCCGAAGGCCGCCCACCAGGCCAGCCCGCAGAACACCGCACCGTCACTGATCCGGTCGCAGGTCGCGTCCAGGACCGCGCCGAACGCACTGCCGCCCCCGCTCAAGCGGGCCATCGCGCCGTCGACCATGTCGAAGTGCACGAAGAACCAGACCACCAGCGTGCCGGCGAACAGCTGACCGGTCGGGAACAGTGTCAGCGCCGCCAGCACCGCACCGGCGGTACCCATGATCGTGACGATGTCGGCGGTGAGCCCGGCCCGCAGGAAGCCCCGCGCCACCGGCGTGGTGATACCGGCGAACGTCGCTCGGGACAGGAAAGACAGTCTGCTCATTGCTGTTTCGCCCACTCGTCGGCGAGCAGCCGGCGAGTGTCGCGCAGCAACTGCGGGATCACCTTGGAGCCGCCGACGATGGTGATGAAGTTCGCGTCGCCGCCCCAGCGCGGCACCACGTGCACGTGCAGATGCTCGGCCAGCGATCCGCCGGCCGACTCGCCCAGGTTCAGGCCGACGTTGAACCCGTGCGGACGCGACACCGCCTTGATCACGCGGATGGCCTTCTGGATGAACATCATCAGCTCGGCGCCCTCGGCTTCGGTGAGGTCTTCGAACTCCGAGAACCGCCGGTAGGGCACCACCATCAGGTGACCCGGGTTGTACGGGTAGAGGTTGAGCACCGCGTAGACGTTTTCACCGCGCGCCACCACCAGCCCGTCCTCGTCGGACAGGGTGGGGATGTCGGTGAACGGCCTCGTGGATCTCGCCGACCCCGCCTGGTCACGCTTGAGTGGCGCCTCCGCCAGATAGGTCATCCGATAGGGCGTCCACAGTCGCTCCAGCCGGTCGGGGTCACCGACACCGGTGTCCACGATCGCGCGGTCACCGTCCTCGTCGCCGCTCACTTGGCTTCACCGGCCTTGAGGCCTGGCTTCAGCGTCTCCGCCGTCGGCACGGTGTTGTCGCGGGTGGCGATCCAGTCGGCAATCGCGGCGGCCGCCTCGTCGCGAGGCACGCCGTTGATCTGGGTGCGGTCGGCGAACCGGAAGCTGACCGCACCGGCGTCGACGTCGCGGTCCCCGGCCAGCAGCATGAACGGCACGTGCGCGTTGGTGTGGTTGACGATCTTCTTGGGCATCCGGTCGTCACTGGCATCCACCTCTACCCGCACCCCAAGGCTGCGCAGTTGCGCGGCAAGCTCATCCAGGTATGCCACGTGCTGGTCGGCCACCGGGATGCCGACCACCTGCACCGGGGCCAGCCAGGCCGGGAACGCTCCGGCGTAGTGCTCGGTCAGCACACCGAAGAAACGCTCGATCGAGCCGAACAGGGCCCGGTGGATCAGCACCGGGCGCTGCCGGGTGCCGTCCGCCGCGGTGTACTCCAGCTCGAACCGGTCGGGCATGTTGAAGTCGAGCTGAATGGTCGACATCTGCCAACTGCGGCCGAGGGCGTCTTTGACCTGCACCGAGATCTTCGGCCCGTAGAACGCCGCACCGCCCGGGTCGGGAACCAGGGTCAGCCCGGAGGCCTCGGCGACCTCGCGCAACGTCTCGGTCGCTTCCGCCCACACCTCGTCGGAGCCGACGTACTTCTCCGGGTCCTTGGTGGACAGCTCCAGGTAGTAGTCGTCCAGGCCGTAGTCGGCGAGCAGGTCGAGCACGAAACGCAGCAACGAGGCCAGTTCGTCGCGCATGGTTTCTCGGGTGCAGTAGATGTGCGCGTCGTCCTGGGTCATCCCGCGGACCCGGGTCAGCCCATGCACCACACCGGACCGCTCGTAGCGGTACACGCTGCCGAACTCGAAGAGCCGCAACGGAAGTTCCCGGTATGAACGCCCGCGTGACCGGAAGATCAGGTGGTGCATCGGGCAGTTCATCGGCTTGAGGTAGTAGTCCTGGCCGGGCTTGCGCAGCGTGCCGTCCTCGGCGAATTCCGCGTCGATGTGCATCGGCGGGTACATGCCTTCGGAATACCACTGCAGGTGACCGGAGGTTTCGTACAGCGCCGCCTTGGTGATGTGCGGGGTGTTGACGAACTGGTAGCCGGCCTCGATGTGCTTGCGCCGCGAGTAATCCTCGAGCTCGCGGCGGATGATCCCGCCCTTGGGATGGAAAACGGGTAGGCCCGAACCGATTTCATCGGGAAAGCTGAACAGGTCCAGCTCGACGCCGAGCTTGCGGTGGTCACGCCGCAGCGCCTCCTCGATCAATTCGAGGTGACGGTCCAGTGCCTCCTGGGATTCCCATGCGGTGCCGTAGACCCGCTGCAGGCTGGCATTGTTCTGGTCGCCGCGCCAGTAGGCGGCCGAGGAGCGGGTGAGTTTGAACGCCGGGATGAATCGGGTGGTCGGGATGTGCGGGCCGCGACACAGGTCACCCCAAACCCGTTCCCGGGTGCGGGGGTTCAGGTTGTCGTAGGCGGTGAGCTCATCACCGCCGACTTCCATGATGTCGCTGTCGCCGGACTTGTCGTCCACCAGTTCCAGCTTGTAGGGCTCGGAAGCCAACTCGGCGCGGGCGGCGTCCTGCGACTCGTAGACCCGCCGCGCGAACAGCTGGCCGTCTTTGATGATGGCCCGCATCCGCTTCTCCAGCGCGGTCAGATCTTCGGGGGTGAAGGCCTCGGGTACGTCGAAGTCGTAGTAGAAGCCGTCGGTGATCGGCGGGCCGATACCGAGCTTGGCGGCCGGGAACAGATCTTGCACGGCCTGGGCCAGCACGTGCGCGCAGGAATGCCGGATGACGCTGCGGCCGTCTTCGGTGTCGGCCGGCACCGGGATCGCTTCGGCGTCGGTGTCGGGAATCCAGCTCAAGTCGCGCAGCTTGCCCTGCGCGTCGCGCACCACCACGATCGCATCCGGCGCCCCTCTACTGGGCAGGCCCGCCGAGCGCACCGCATCGGCGGCGGTGGTGCCGGCAGGAACCCGGATGCGGGCGGGCTGTGCAGGCGCGCTCATGGCGTGGTCTCCAAGGGGATGCGAGGTGGTCGAAACGTCCGCGACCATGCTATCGGGGTTGTCCGGGCCTTCGGAGGCCACCGCTCGCTGAGTGCGCCGGCGTCACGGCTGGCCGGGTTTGAGCACCACGAATAACGCCTCCCCGTCGGCCAGGGTCGTGTCGCCGTCGCGCAGCGTCGTCTCGACGAAGATCTTGCGGCCCTCGGTGCGGCTGATCCACGCCTCGATCTGCAATTCCTTGTCGATCGGGACGATGTTGCGGTAGTTGACGTGCAGGTAGGCGGTGCGCTGGTAGGGCCCACCGGTCAGCAGCCATGACGCGGTGCCCAGTACCGAGTCGAATAGCAGGCCGATGGCGCCGCCGTGTGCGGCGCCGTTGCGCCCCAGGTGGAAGCGCCGGAATCGGGCCCAGCCGCGCAGCCGGCCGTCGTCGGCCTTCTTGATTTTCATCGGCACCGGCAGCAGGTTGCCGCGCATGGGCAGATCCAGCCGGCGACCCGACGGCGACGACCATTCGTCGCTGTCGAACGGGGCCAACAGGTCGCAGACTTGCTGCAGCGCGTCGGCGGCCCGGCTGATCACCTCGTCGGGGGCGTCGACGGCGCGGGCGTGGTCCTGCAGGGCACGCATCGTCTCGAGGAACCGGCCATAGTCCGGCCCGCCCTGCTGGGTCGGTTCGGGCGGGTTGAAACCGCCGCCGGCATGTGGGGCTTTCACCCGTCTATTTAACGTTCAGGCCATTAGCGGGCGGACGCCGCGCCCACGGTGGCAGGGTTGGTCCGGTGGAATTGAGCAAGCTGCGTGAGCTACCGCTGACCTACGCCGAGGTGGGCGCCACCGCCGGGGCACTGCCGGCGGGGTATCAGCACCTGGAGCACGCCGCGCCGATCGGGCGCGGTCGGCAGCGTTTCGAGCAGGCGGGCGATGCGGTGCTGCACTGGGGAATGCAGCGAGGTGCCGGCTTGGGCGTGCGAGCGGACAGCGACGTCGCCACGGTGGGCACGACGGTGGTGGTGCGGCTCGGCTTCTTGGGCGCACCCTGTCGCGTGGTGTACGTCGTCTCGGAACCCGACCGGCGTGGCTTCGCCTACGGCACCCTGCCCGGACACCCCGAATCCGGCGAGGAATTGTTCTCGGTGCGCTACGACCCCACCGATGACACGGTCTACGCCCACGTGCGGGCGTTCTCCCGGCCCGCCACATGGTGGATCAGGGCCGGCGGGCCGCTGGCTTCGGTGGCGCAGCGCGCTATCGCCAGACGCTATCTGCGGGCGGTGTGACGCCCCGATACGGCGCGACCGCGCCACGGCTGTTCGGGTTCAGCCGTGGCGCGGCCGCGAGCCGGATGCGACTGTGGCCGGCGTCAGGTCACCTGACGGGTGTGCACGGCTTGAGCCAACCGTGCCAGCACCACAGCGGAGACCAGCAGGCCGAAGTCACGCAGGGCGACGTCGTAGTAGCCGGACAAGGTGAGCAGGTCGATGATGATGCCGGCGAGCCAAGCTGCCACCACCCAGGCACCGATCCGCGGCGCGGCCGCTACCAGGACACCGGCGACGATCTCGATGGCACCGATCAGATACATGGCCTGGTCGGCGTTGCCTGGCAGGATGTCATTGATCCAGCCGGCAAGGTACTTGTCCCAGTGGCTCGGGCCCACGCCGCCGGGGACGTGCGTCAGCAGATTGAAGAACTTGTCCAGGCCGAACAGAATCGGGGCAACCGTGAACAGGGTGCGAAGCAGAAAGAACGCCTCGAATAGCGGGTCCTTCAAACGCTCCGAAAGGGCAGGTGAGCCCAGATTGGTCGTACTCATGAACATCCTCCTCGTTTCTAAATGCCTACACTTTGTACGTTAGAACGCGTAGAATCTAACGTCAAGAACCTTGTCTGATAGAAATCCGCTGACGATGGCCAATCTGGACCGCAATGTGACGGGAATCGGCGCACTGGCCGATCCGGTTCGCCGCGAGCTGTATCGATTCGTCGCCTCCCAACCCGCCCCGGTCAGCCGTGACGAGGCTGCCGCCGCGACCGGGATCGCGCGCCACCAGGCCAAGTTCCATCTGGACCGGCTAGAGGCCGATGGACTGCTGGAGAGCGACTATGCCCGGCTGACCGGCCGCTCAGGACCCGGTGCGGGTCGGCCGTCGAAGCGCTACCGGCGTTCGTCGTGCGAAATCGCGGTGAGCCTCCCGCCGCGGGAATATGAACTGGCGGGCCAGTTGATGGCCGATGCGATCGCCGAATCCGCCCAGACCGGGACCCCGGCGATCCAGGCGCTCGACCGGCTGGCCCGCGCTTACGGCCGTGAACTCGGCACCGCGGCCACCGAGGAGCGGCCACCGACCGACGCCGCCGCAGCACTCGAGCTGGCCGCCGAAGTGCTCACCGAACACGGCTACGAGCCGCGTGACGGCGTCGGCGGCGAGGTGTATCTGGCCAACTGCCCGTTTCACGCGCTGGCCCAGTCCCAGACAGAGCTGGCCTGCGCCATGAATCTCGCACTGATCAACGGCGTCACCGATGCGCTGATGCCGCACTGCCCGCATGCCCGCCTGGCGCCCGACCCGTCTCGGTGCTGCGTGGTGCTGACCGCCGGTGACCCACCCGACCCGCGTTAGGCCCAGCGCGCCAGCAGATCGTGTGCCCCGGTGCACAGCTCATGAAGGATCGTGCCCACCGGACGGCTGTCGCTGAGCAGTCCCACGCCCTGGCCCGCGTCGACCGGGGCGATGCGCTGGTCTTCGGCGGCGATACCGGCCGCCAGTTCCGCGCCGGCCTGCTCATCGTCGGCCAGCGTCTCCTCGCGGCCCGCCCAGCGGCCGGCGAAGTCGTTGCGCAACACCCGCGACGGGAACCGGGCCGGCCAGTCCAGCCGCTGTCCGACGTCGAACACCCGGGTGGTGACCGTGTCGGTGCCGTCCGCGGCGATCAGCGCGCGACGGGCGCCCTCGCCCGTCAGCGCCTCGGGACAGGCCGACAGGCAGGTGCCCAGCCAGGCGCCGGCCGCCCCGGCCGCCAGCACCGCGGCCAGGCTGCGCGGCGAGGCGATCCCGCCGGCGGCCAGCACCGGCACCGTCACGGCGTTCAGGACGGCATCGAGCAGCGGCAGTGTGGCGAGCCTGATCTCCCCGTGCCCGCCCCCCTCGGCGCCGCGGGCCACCAGTACGTCCAGCCCGGCGTCCTGCGCGCGGCGGGCGGTCTCGACGTCATAGACCTGGGTGGCGGCCGATATTCCGGCTGAGTGGGCGCGCTGCACCCAGGACAGGTCGGCGCCGAAGCTGACCGAGAGCAGCGCCGGACGGGCAGCCAGAGCGGTATCGAGCAGGTCGGGTTGGTCGCGGATCACCCAGTCCACCAAGCCGATTCCGAGCCTCATCTGACCGGCCAGGGCCAACTCGGTGGCCAGCGAGGCCGCCGTGGCGGTGCTGCCCATCCCGATCATGCCCAGCCCGCCCGCCGCGGTGACCGCGGCGGCCAGTCGCCCGCCGGCCACCCCGCCCATCGGAGCGTTGACGATGGGCACCCGCAGCCCGGCGCACAGCGACCAGGGCGTGCAGAGCTGCGCCGGGGGCACGCTCAGTGCGAGACGCTCTTGGCGACGGTCAGCAACACCACCGAGTCCTCCAGCGACTCCAGCGAGTGGCGGGTACGGGGCAGGTTGACGAGCTCCCCGGCCGAGCCCTCCCAGGCCTCGTCGCCTGCGGTCAGCCGCA
Organism: Mycobacterium sp. IDUB_21; assembly: GCF_055419425.1. NCBI lineage: Bacteria > Bacillati > Actinomycetota > Actinomycetes > Mycobacteriales > Mycobacteriaceae > Mycobacterium > Mycobacterium sp. IDUB_21. Next base: position 40,753 of record NZ_JBVAXQ010000017.1, read on the forward strand.
CCCGGCCGCGCAGCACCTGCAGGGTGGACTCCCCCGGGCTGTCGTGTTCGGCCAGCGACTGACCGGCCTGCAGTGCGACCAGAGTCTGGCGCAGGTGGTGCACGGAGCCGCCGTAGACGGTGTGGGCCGAGCGCCCGCTGTGGTGTTGCTTGGCGTCGGCCAGCTTCTCGTCGGCCAACGTGGTCAGGGAGGTCGATTCCATTGGTATTCCTTCTCACTCGGCGGGTGGGTGTGTTCGGTCGGACAGCTCAGCGAGACAGCAATAGAATGCCCAGTGGCACCAGCGCGGCGACTTTGATCACTTCCAGGCCGACGTAGGCGTAGTGCGCGCGCGAGCGGGGCGCATCCAGGCCGGACAGTACCTGGTCGGCGCGGCGGCTCAGGCGAGGGCGCACCGCCAGCAGCTGGGCCAAGAGCATCGCCAAGGCCACCGCGAACGTCACCACGATGGCGGTCGTCGGCCGCTGCGACACGAACGACGCGGCGATGGCGGCGGCCAAGAAGAGCTCGGCGGAGTTGAGGGCCCGAAAGACCAACCGGCCGATCCCCAGACAGATCGGAATCGTCGCATTGGGCGCGCGGAACTTCAGCGGCGCTTCCATGAACGAGATCGCGGTCACCATGCCCAGCCACAGAAATGTCGCGGCGATCGCGACGGCGGAGGCAATGCTCACCCGGTGGTTCCTTCCACTCGTAGGGACTCCGCGGGCAACGGTTCGATCCGGACCCCGTTCTGGGCCGTCGTGGGCTCGTCAAGCTTCACCGACTTCAGGTGCGCCACACACAGATCGGGCTTGGCGAACGAGTCGAGGCGTTCGACCGTCACCGGTGCATCCCAGGCCTCCAGCGCACCCTGCATCAGACCCAGGTGGATCGGGCAGACCACTTCGGTGGAGGTCTCGGCGAGCTCAAGGAATGGGCAGTGCCGCAGACCGAGCTGCTTCTCGCCGGCGTCATCGGGGTCGAGCTGCTCGGGTTCGAATCCCAGCTCGTCGAGCATGTCGACGAGCTGGTCGGTCGACTCCTCGGCGTCGACGGGTTCGGCCGGACGGTTCAGCGGCCGCAGTCGCTGCCCCCAGGCCCGGCCGGCGGCCAGCGCCTTGGCGCCGGGATCCTGATCAGCGGCCAGACCGATGGTGAGGATCTCGGCGAGCAGCCGGAACCGGCGCGTGCCGCCGCGGTCCATCTGCCGGATCGCCCGGAACATCAGCGCCGGGCGGCCCCGTCCCTTGTGGTCGGGTTCGGTGTGCTCGACGCGTCCTTCCTCCACCAGGGTGTCCAGGTGGAAACGCACGGTGTTGGGGTGCACCCCCAACTCGTCAGCGATCTGCGCGATGCTCAGCGGCTCGTCCGCGGCCTGCACCAGCCGAAGAACGTCAAGACGACGTCCTCCGTGTGGCCCAGGCGGCTTGGCGATGTCGCTCACTCCCCCTGGGGAGGAAAGCTGGCCACCAGCGGGGTGTCGATGCCGAGCGGGCCGATCTTGGCGGCGCCACCGGGTGAGCCGAGCGCCTCGTCACGCCCCGGTAAGGCCTCGGTGAAGAACTCCGCGTTGTCGGCCTGATGGGGTTGCAACTCGTCCGGAAGGTCATCCTCGTAGTAGATGGCCTCGACCGGGCAAACCGGCTCGCAGGCACCGCAGTCCACACATTCATCCGGATGGATGTAGAGGGCTCGCCCGCCTTCGTAGATGCAGTCGACCGGGCACTCCTCCACGCAGGCCCGATCCATCACGTCAACGCACGGCTTCCCGATCACATATGCCATGGGCGTAGAGTTTACACAACGGATTTTGTAGAAACTAGAAAGGCAGGCCTAAATGTCGGAGGCCGAACTCGACGCCCGGGTGCTACCCAAACCAGAGAAGCACAAGACGATCTTCGCGACCTTCGCCAAGTTGGCTGCCGGCGAGTCGTTTGTGCTGCTCAACGACCACGAACCGGAGCCTCTGCGCCTTGAGTTCGAACGCGAACACCCCGGCAGCTTCAGCTGGGAATACCTGGAGAAGGGTCGCGAACGCGGCGCGCTGTGGCGGACCAGGATCTCCCGGCTCTCGTCGACCGCGGTGCCCTGGATTCTGACCGACACCACGGCCACCGGCGAGGGTGTCGAACCCGACCCGGCCGGGGTGGTCTGGCAGCTCGACGTGCAGAACCGCGAGATCGACGCCGACGTGACCAGCCTGTCGGCCGGCCAGGACACCGGCATGCACGTGGGCCCGGAGTTCGACGCCTTGATCCACGTGCTGTCCGGCAGCGCTGCGCTCACCACCGAGTTGGACACGATCGAACTCGCCGCCGGCGCGCTGCTGTGGATGCCCAAACGGTCCCGACGCCAGTTCGTCGCCGGTTCGGATGGATTGCGCTACTTGACGATTCATCAGAAGCGTCAGTTTTTGAGCCTGATGGCAACTGGCTGATGGGACCCGCCCGGGCGCAGCGATTGCCGTCTCATCCCTCCTCGGACCGTGACGCCGCCAGCGTCGCCGGCCACTGGCTGCTGGCACGGCTCGGTAAACGGGTGCTGCGGCCCGGCGGCATCGAGCTGACCCGCGGCCTGCTCGAGCGCGCCGGCCTGCCCAACTCCGACGTGGTTGAGCTGGCCCCGGGGCTGGGTCGTACCGCCATGGAAATCCTTGCGCATCAGCCACGTTCGTATGTCGGCGCGGAGAAGGATCCCGACGCGGCCGGCAATGTAGAGCGCCTCGTCGGAGAGCATGGCGGACAGGTCCTGGTCGCCGACGCGGCCGAGACCGGGCTGCCCGACGGCAGCGCCGACGTGGTGATCGGCGAGGCGCTGCTGAGCATGCAAAGCGATGCCGCCAAGAACGCGATCATCGCCGAGGCGGCCCGCCTGCTACGTCCCGGCGGGCGCTACGGAATCCACGAGCTGGCCCTGACCCCGAACAGCATCGACGAGCAGGTCAAATCCGACATCCAACAGGCGCTGGCGGCGTCGATCCGGGTCAACGCCCGGCCGCTGACCGTCGCCGAGTGGATGCAGCTGCTGGCCGAGCACGAGCTGGTCGTCGACGCGATCAGCACCGCGCCGATGGCATTGCTCGAGCCGCGTCGCCTGCTGGCCGACGAAGGGTTCTTCGGGGCACTGCGGTTCGCGAAAAATCTTGTGCTGCACCGTGATGCACGACGGCGGGTGCTGGCGATGCGCCGCACCTTCCGGGTGCACCGCGAACAGCTGGCCGGTGTGGCGATCGTGGCCCACAAGCCCGGCGGCGGCGCCAACCCGGCGGTGTCGAAAGGCAAGGGTTGCTGCTGAGCCGCGCCGGCGGCGGTGGTCGGTGTAGAAACGACTGATGGCAGACGACTCCCGCTACAGCGACTTCCCCACCCTTCGGCTCGAGACCGGCGATCACGGTGTGCTGCAGATGGTGCTGGACGCGCCCGGGCTCAATTCGGTGGGCCCCCAGATGCACCGGGACCTGGCCGATGTGTGGCCGGCGATCGACCGCGACGACTCGGTGCGGGCGGTGTTGGTCCGCGGCGAGGGCAAAGCCTTCTCCGCCGGCGGCAGCTTCGACCTGATCGAGAAGACCATCGGCGAGTACCCAGGGCGGATGCAGGTGCTGCGCGAGGCCCGCGACCTGGTGCTGAACATGGTCAACTTCTCCAAACCGGTGATCTCGGCGATCAACGGCCCCGCCGTCGGCGCCGGGCTGGTGGTGGCGCTGTTGTCCGATATCTCGGTGGCCGGGCGCACCGCCCGGCTGATCGACGGCCACACCAAGCTCGGCGTGGCCGCAGGAGATCACGCGGCGATCTGCTGGCCGCTGCTGGTGGGCATGGCCAAGGCCAAGTACTACCTGCTGACCTGCGAAACGCTGCACGGCGAGGAGGCCGAACGGATCGGCTTGGTCTCCAAGTGCGTCGACGACGAGGAGGTACTGGCCACCGCGACCCGTATCGCCGACGACCTGGCGCACGGCGCCCAGGACGCGATCCGCTTCACCAAACACAGCCTCAACTACTGGTACCGGCAGTTCGCGCCGGCCTTCGAGACCGCGTTGGGGCTGGAGTTCCTCGGATTCTCCGGCCCGGATGTGCACGAGGGGCTGGCCGCCATCCGGGAGAAGCGCAAGCCCCGGTTCAGCTAAGCGCTGACCGTGGCCGCCTGCGCCTTGGCCCAGCGGTAATCGGCCTTCCCGGACGGCGAGCGCTGCACGCGCTCGCAGAACACCACGTCCTTGGGCAGCTTGTAGCGGGCGATGTGGCGGCCCGCCTCGGTGATGATGTCGTCGGCCTCGGCGGCGGCGCCCTCGGCCAACTGCACCACGGCGACGACCTCCTGGCCCCACCGCTGGCTGGGCCGGCCCACCACCACGACGTCGTAGACGGCGGGATGCCGGGCGACAGCTGCTTCGACCTCTTCGGCGAAGATCTTCTCGCCACCGGAGTTGATGGTCACCGAGTCGCGGCCGAGCAGCTCGATGCCGCCGTCGGCGTCCCAGCGCGCCCGGTCACCGGGGACCGAATGCCGGACGCCTTCGATGATCGGGAAGGTGCGCCCGCTCTTCTCCGCGTCGCCGAGATACCCCAGCGGGACGTAGCCCTGCTGCGCCAGCCAGCCGATCTCGTCGTCCCCGGCTTTCAGAATGCGCGTCATGTCCTCGCTGACCACCACCGCGCCCGGGTTCGGGCTGAATCGGCCGGTGGAAGCCTGGTCGCGGCTGGTGGTCTGGCCCATCTGCGCACCGGTCTCCGACGAGCCGCCGGCGTCGAGGATCGACAGGTGCCCCAGCAGGTCCAAGAAGCGTTGCTTGATCGGGACGGTCAGCGGCGCACCACCGCTGGCCAGCACGAACAGGCCCGACAGGTCGTAATCGCCGGCTTCCAGCGCATCGGCAAGTGGCCGGGCGAAGGCGTCGCCGACGATCGACAGTGAGATCACCCGCTCACGGCTGGCCAGTTTCCAGGTCTCGACCGGATCGAACCGATCGGTGGTCGCCGACATCACGAACGGCCGCCCGCCCAGCAGCGTGATGAATGCCGCCCACTGAGCGGCGCCGTGCATCAGCGGCGCCACCGTCATCGAGCCGGGGCCTCCCGCCCGCGCGCGTTCGACGAGTTCGTCCAGGCCGGCGGGGATGACGCCGGTGCCGAACTCGCGGCCGCCCATCGCGTTGATGAAGATGTCGTGCTGGCGCCACAGCACGCCCTTGGGCATGCCGGTGGTGCCGCCGGTGTAGAGCACGTACAGGTCGTCCGCGGACAGCGGCAGGTCCAGCGGGGCGGCCGAGGTGGCGGCCAGCAGTTCTTCATAGCGCACCGCGCCGGGCAGCGGTTGGTTGCCTGAGTCGTCGTCGACGTGGATCAACAGCATCTCCGGCAGCCGGTCGCCGGCGCGCTGCAGCGCCGCGGCCAGCGTGGGGGCATACCGCGCGTGGTACATGACCGCCTCGGCCGAGGCGTCGGCCAGTAGGTAGATCAGTTCGTCGGCGACATAGCGGTAATTGACGTTGAACGGGGCGACGCGGGCGTTGTAGGCGCCCAGCATGCCTTCCAGATATTCGTTGCCGTTGGCCAGATACAGCGCCAGATGACTCTGCCCGGATTCGTGCCCGGCCAACTCGGAGCGCTCGCGGCGCACGCCCAGGCCACGCTCGTGCAGCGCCCGCGCCAACCGGCGCGAACGGTCCTCGATCTGGGCGTAGGTCAATCTCCGGTCGCCGAATACGACGCAATCCCGGTCTCCGATGGCCGTCGCCACCGCAGAGAACACCTGGGCGAGATTGAACTCCACTGCCGCTCCTCGATTCGACCACCGGCTGCGCCGGATAACGCTACAAGGCGACTCCTATTCGGCTGACGACGGTCTGGGCGGGCGTATCCGGGCGGCGTCAGGCATGCTTGGCCGCATGCCGGTGGACGCCCTGTTGCAGTCGATCCCGCCCGTGCTGGTCTACCTGCTGGTCGGTGGGGTGATCGGGATCGAGAGCCTGGGCATCCCGTTGCCCGGCGAAGTCATGTTGGTCGGCGCCGCCCTGCTGTCGTCACGCCACGACCTGGCGGTCGACCCGGCCGGGGTCGCGGTGGCGGCCATTATCGGCGCGGTGATCGGTGATTCGATCGGATATTCGATCGGGCGGCGCTTCGGCATGCCGCTCTTCGACCGCCTGGGCCGGCGGTTCCCGAAGCACTTCGGTCCCGGTCACGTGGCCTACGCGGAACAGTTGTTCGCCCGCTGGGGTACCAGCGCGGTGTTCTTCGGCCGGTTCGTCGCGCTGCTGCGCATCCTGGCCGGTCCGCTGGCCGGGGCGTTGAAGATGCGCTACTCGCACTTCCTTGCCGCCAACATCTCCGGAGCGATCTGCTGGGCCGGCGGCACCACCGCCCTGGTCTATTACGCCGGAATGGCCGCCGAGCACTGGCTGTCCCGATTCTCCTGGGTCGCGTTGCTGGTCGCGGTGCTCGGTGGCGTCGTCGGCACCATGGCGTTGCGGGGACGCATCGGTGCTCAGATCGCAGAGTTGGAAGCGCAGCACCGTTACGAGGCCGACCCCGTCCAAGAAGGCGCCGAATAGGGGTTGTCCCCGCGCCGTTGCCGGAGCATGGTGGAAGGGACCGGCGGCGCTGCCGGGCGTCGCCCCGATTACTCGGAGGCCTACATGTTCGCGCGAGCAACCACCATTCACGCCCATCCGTCCTTCCTCGATGAGGGGATCACTCACGTCCGTGGCGTGGTGATGCCGACCCTGGCCGACATGGACGGCTGCGGGGGAATGTCCATGCTGGTCGACCGCGACGGCGGCCGGTGCATCGTCACCTCGTCATGGCTGGACGAGGACACCCTGCGCGCCAGCGAGGCCGGCGCCCAGCAGTTGTGCGACCGCGCCACCGAGATCTTCCACGCCACCGCCGAGATCACCCGCTGGGAGATCGCCGCGGTGCGCCGCGATCACCGGTCTCGGCGCCACGCCGGTGTGCGCGTCACCTGGCTGCAGACCGACCCGGCCCGGTGCGAGCGGCTGATCGACACCTACAAGCTGGCGCTGATGCCGGAGATGGCGGACCTCTACGGGTTCTGCAGCACCACCCTGCTGGTGGACCGGCCCTCGGGACGGGCCGTGTCGTCGATCAGCTTCGACGACCGTGCGGCGATGGTCGCCAGCCGTGGCGGTGAACAGGCGCTCTGGGCCATGGCCGTCAACGACGCCGGCGCCGAGGTGCTGGAGGTCGCCGAGTTCGACCTGGCGATCGCCCATCTGAACGCGCCCGAGATGGTGTGAGCGCCTCGGTGTAGCCCGCGCGTCGCCCATTGATGGGCATTGCCCAACACACCGGCAACAACCGGCGTGCCCTGAACATCGTCTGGTAGCGGGAGTTCGCTGATTAGGATCGCATCGGTCGTTGCCCGCCAGCTGTTGGACTGCAAGGCTCGACCGCTCGTAGAGGTCGAAATCACCACCGACACCGGGCATGTCGGCCGTGGCGCGTCGCCGGCCGGAACTTCGATCGGTGTGCACGAGGCGTTCGTGTTGCGTGATGGACACCGAGCGGAATACAGCGGGCTGAGCGTGCACCGCGCCGTCTCCGCCGTAGTCGACGAAATCGCCCCGGTTCTGGTCGGTGAAGAGCTCGACGACCCGCGCACCCTGGACCGGGTGATGATCGAGCTCGACGGCACGCCGGACAAACACCGGCTCGGCGGAAATGCGATCTGTTCCACCTCGGTCGCGCTGCTGCGCGCGGCGTCCGCGGCGGCGGGTACGCCCACGTATACCTACGTCAGCGCACTGCTGGGGCTCGACCCGCCGGCCACCGTGCCCGCGCCCAGCTTCAACATGATCAATGGTGGCCGCTACGGGGAGGTCTTCCAGCCCTTCAACGAGTTCCTCGTCGTGCCCTATCGGGCCGACTCCATCGAGTCGGCGATCGAGAAGGGGGTCAGCTTGTTCGCCGAACTCGGCGAGGTGCTGGCCAAGCGATTCGGCCGTGCGCCGCTGATCGCGCCGTCCTACGGGTACGTCGCTCCGTCCAGCGACCCACGGGTCGTGATGGGGGTGTTGGCCGAGGCCGTCGAGCGCGCCGGCTGTGCCGACATGATGGCGTTCGCACTGGACTGCGCATCCAGCGAGGTATACGACAAGAACACCCATACCTACCCGCTCAACGGTGAACGGGTGACCGCGGAAGCTCTGATCGACTACGCCCGGGCGCTGTCGGAGGACTTCCCGATGTTGTTCATCGAGGACCTGCTCGACGGCGACGACTGGGATGGCTTCACCCAAGCGGTCCAGACCATCAACCGCTCGATCATCCTCGGCGACGACCTGATCGTCACCAATCGCCGCCGCCTGGAACACGCCGTAAAGACCTCGGCCGTTGACGGTTTCATCATGAAACCCAATCAGGTCGGGACCATCACCGAGGCACTGGACTGCTTCGAATACGCCGCCCAGAACGCCATTCTGACGATCCCGTCGGGCCGGGCGGGCGGTGTCATCGACGACGTCGTGATGGACCTGGCGGTGGGCATCGGGGCGCCGTTCCAGAAAAACGGCGCGCCGCGGTCGGGTGAGCGCATCGCCAAGCTCAATTTCCTGCTGCGCGCGGCCGAACGCATCCCGCACTGCGCGATGGCGGACGTGGCAACGCTGGCGCGGTTCTGAGCGTAGGACCGCAGCGGCTAGCCGCCCAGCGTCAGCTTCGCCGCCAACGCTGCTGCCCACACGCCCGCGGCGATCGAAAGCACCACCCAGTCAGCTGATTTCGGCCGCGACGGAGCGGCTGAAATCTGACCGGCACCGCCGCGGGCGGTGATCGCATCGCCCATCTCGTCGGCACGCCGCAGCGTCACGGTGACAACGGCGACGGTCAGGTCGAGCAACTCGACCGCCAATCGCCGCAGGCGGGCCGCGCGGGTCCGCAGAGTCTGCCGGGGCCGCAGCCGTCGGGCGGCCTCGAGTACCCGGAATTCGTCGATCAGCATCGGGAAAGCGCGCAGCGCCAGCGCCACAGCGACCGACCAGTCGTCGACCGGGATCCCCAACGGCCGCAGTGGACGAGCCAAAGTAGCCAGCGCAGGCGCGATCTCGGCCACATTGGTGGTCCACGACACCAGTGCACCCAAGCCGAGTAACACGATCGACAGCACGAGGAAACGCAGGAAGTTCAGTGCGCCACCGAGTCCAACCGAGACCGCGCCCACGTGGATCACCGGACTGCCGGCGGCCAACGCCGATATCGCGCCGGTGACGGCCAGCACGATCCACAGTCCACGCGGCACCGTTGGCAGCACGCCGCGGGGAATATGTGCGACCCGCGCCGTGATCAGCACCAGTGCCGCGGTCAGTCCGAGGGTCGACCATCCCGGGTCAACCGTCAACAACACCGAAAAGCCGAAAACCACAATCAGTTTGGTGCCGGCCCACAGCTCGTGGATGGCGGATCGCCCGGGGACCGGACGCAGCAGCACCAGCGGACGGGGCGGGCGGCGGGCCGGGCTCTTCGCCGGCGAAGTCTGCGTCACGCTATCTCCCCGGTCGCGGCCGATGCCAGCACGCCGTTGCTCAGATGCAGGGTGCGCGGACACAACTCCTGCATCCCGGCGAAGTCATGCGATATGACCACCACGGTCAGACCGGTTTCACGCCGCCGGTCGGCGAGCAGCCGCAGCAGATTGCGCTGGCTGACGGCGTCCAACCCGGCCAGCGGCTCGTCGAGGATCAATACCCGCGGCGAGCGGGCCAGCAACCCGGCCAGTACCACGCGGCGCATCTGGCCGCCGCTGAGTTGGTCGATGCGTCGCTTCGCGATCGCGGCGTCCAGGCCGACGACCTCCAGCGCCTCGATCACCCGGTCGTGATCATCCGGTGAAAAGCCTGCCGCCGAGGCCACTTCCAGGTCGACGCGGGGACGCATCAACTGCAGCCGGGCCGCCTGGAACGTCAACGCGACCGCGCCGACCTGCTCGTGGACGGGACGTCCGTCCAGCAGGCACTCGCCCGTGGTCGGCGCACTCAATCCGGCCATGATCCATCCCAGCGTCGACTTACCGGAACCGTTGCCGCCGTGGATCAGCACTCCGTCACCCTCATGCACCGCGAAGCTGACATCGCGCAGCGCGGTTTTCGCCCATGGCGTGCCGCAGCCGTATTCGTGGCTGACACCGGCCAGTTCGAGCATCGGTCTGCTGGATTGGTGGCCCACCGCAACCGTCGAAACCGGCGGAGCTTGCGTCTCGACCATCGCGGTGTTGTCCAGCGAAGCGTTGAGGTTGATCGTGCGGCCGGCGGCCTCGGCCTCCTGGGTGTAGTGGGTGATGTAGACCAGGGTCGTGCGGTAACGCTCGTTCAGGCCGGACAGCAGGCCGAGCAGTTGTTCCCGGCCCTGCTGGTCGACCATGGCGGTGATCTCGTCGGCGATGATCAGCGCCGGCTCCCGCGCCAGAGCGGCGGCCATCGCCAGTCGCTGCAGTTCACCACCGGACAGGCCGCCGGTGTCGCGTTCGCCGAGGCCGCCGAGGCCGACGTCGGTCAGTAACCGCTCGACGTCGGTGCCCTTGCCGGGCGGCAGCCCCCAGACCACATCGTCGGCGACCCGGGTGCCCAGCACCTGGCTTTCCGAGTGCTGCATCAAGATCGCGGTGCCGCCGATCTGACCGAGCCCCACTGCGCCGGGGCGTTGCACGGTGCCCGATGTCGGTTCGCGGCCGCTCAGGATCAGCGACAGCGTGGTCTTCCCCGAGCCGTTGGTTCCGGTGACCGCGACGTATTCGCCTGCCCGCACATCCAGGCTGACCGCGGGCAGCGCGTCGTGCTCGGCGTTCGGGTAGCGGTAGCGCACCTCGTCCAGTCGGATCGGCACCGGCCCAATCGGCCCGCTTTCGCTTCTCGCGTCCAGTTTGTGCACATCAGGGATGCCACCGAGCCGCTGCAGCACCCGCGACAGCACCCACCAACCGATTACCGAGGCGCCCACGATCATGACGACGGCGTAGCCGAGGACAAGCACCTGCCAGTAGTGCAGCGCCTCGGTGAAGAACTGCTTGACGTCTTGGGCGGGCTCCTGCAGTTGCGGTATCCACGTCATGATCGACACGACCCCGTCCACCGTGGCGGTGATCACGCGGAACACCAGCTCCCGCAGTCCCGTCAGGGCGGTCAATACGATGACGCCGGCGGCACCGAGGAGGCCACCGGCGACCAGGGAGATCGCGATGACGGTCGGCGTGCCGCGGTGGCGGCGTTTGACGATGCCGGCCAGCGTGCCGACATAGGAGAAGAGCACGACCGTCAAGAACCCGCTGAAGCCGGCGACCAGAAATCCGATCACACCGGCGGCGACCGTGGCGGTGAACGCCACCCGCATCCGGTATCGGTAGGCCAGCAGCCCGATCGGCACCGTGCCCAGTATTCCCAGCCATCCCCCCATCGGGATGACGACGGCGATGATCGCGATCGCCGCGCTCAATGCACCCAACACCGATGCCTGCGAAAGTTCACTGGGTTGCAGCGAACGGGACCGGTCGGGTGGGATCGCCAGTTCGGTCGCCCCCATGCGGGACGAGTATGCCAGTCATCGGCGCGCGGACCCGCCGGCGAGGCGCGTCGCGTGACAGGACCGAAACGGGCATCGCGGCAACGATCGCCGGACAGAACGGACCGACTATGGACAGCGCAAACGGCGCTCGTGCAGTTCGAAAGAGTGGTCCCGGCTGGGATCGAACCAGCGACCTTCCGCGTGTGAGGCGGACGCTCTCCCCCTGAGCTACGAGACCGGACGAACGAGGACGAAGATTAGCACGCCACGTCGGCGGAGCCTCAATGCGCAGGCCGAATTTCGGCCGACTCGCCGATCCGACAGGGCAAGTTGTGCTGTCTCACACCGTTGGACTAATGTTCAGCTTCGCGACGGGCGACGATCTCGCTCGTGGCACGCGGATGTAGCGCAGTTGGTAGCGCATCACCTTGCCAAGGTGAGGGTCGCGGGTTCGAATCCCGTCATCCGCTCGAGGGTGTCGAGTGGCATCAACCCTTGCGGTGGAGTGGCCGAGTGGTGAGGCAACGGCCTGCAAAGCCGTGCACACGGGTTCGATTCCCGTCTCCACCTCCGTTCCTTGGCTCTAAGCGCGGTTAGCTCAGCGGGAGAGCGCTTCCCTGACACGGAAGAGGTCGCTGGTTCAATCCCAGTACCGCGCACCACGATCGACCCTGGTCACCCCGCCTAACCGGCGGCACGACCAGGGCGTGGAACCTGAATAGGACCTCGGCCCGGTGGCGACCCGATAAGGGGCCACCATGCAACCACCCCAATCTCTGCTGTCATGGCCGGCGCCAACCACGACGTGACCATGCGGCAATCCCTGTCGACGCCCGGGTTGTTGCGCTGCGACTAGGCGGCGTCGTCACCGACGACCACAGGCGGGGCCGCAAAACGACCCAGCCCTAACACCAGCGATGGACGAAATTTTCCAGATAGAACTCCTTTAAAAACGTTCCTGATGTTACTAAACAGCGCTACAGTCCGAATTTATGAACCAAAAGCCTCTCGCTGCGCTCGCCGCCTTTGGGTTCCTGGCGATCAGTGCTATCAGCGCAGGTGCGACAAGCGCAGCCCCTCTTATGCCCGCACTGCCGCTCAGTCCAGCGAGCCAAGCGAACGCTGTAAGCAAAGCTGAGGACTACCTCAGCTACACCGCCTTCTCCCGCCAAGGCCTCATCGACCAACTGAAGTTCGACCAGTTCTCAACTGAGGACTCCACATATGCGGTCGACAGCCTCACCGTCGATTGGAACGAACAGGCAGCGAAGAAGGCAACGGACTACTTGGGTTACACGTCCTTCTCCCGTGGCGGGCTTATCGACCAGCTCGAATTTGACGGGTTCTCCCCTGAACAGGCGGAATACGGGGTTGCCGCAACCGGACTCTGAGCCGACTGCGATCGGCCGACCAATCACCTGCCGGGCCCCCTCGCCACCCACTCACCACGGGTCCTCCCTGCCGCTGAGCACGTCGGCCGGGTGGATCTGCCCGCTCAAAGCCACCGGCCTGGCCTAGTTGCATTTGCGGTGATCCGGCCGAATCGTGGGTCGGTCCGAGCCACCGAGCAGGTAGGCGGCACAATCGGTAGCAACGCACGCGTAGGTGGAAAGGTAGCGAAAAAATGAGCCCCCTGAATCGACCCTTCGCCCTCTCGGTAGCTGCCCTGTTGTCTGCGGGTGCGCTGGCGGCGTGTTCCAGCCCTGCGGAATCGGCGAGCGGACCGACATCGTCCGGTGCAGCCGGATCCGGCACGGCCACACCGAAATCCGGGCGCACCGGCGACACCTTGACTCTGACCCGGGCCGACGGCAGCACGATCGCGGTCACCCTGGTACGCGTCATCAGCCCGGCGACCGTCACGCCCGGCAAGGGAGATTCCGCGGCCGCCTACATCGCCACGGAGCTCAAGATCGCCGACCCGGGGACAGTGGCCATCGACGGCGACGTCAACATCAACACGATGGTGTTCGGCTCCGACGGACACAGCTACGCGCCCGACCTCAACAACGTCAGCGAATGCACGAATTTCGAGTCCGGCATCTTCGAACTCGACCCGGGTGAGTCCGCTACCGGCTGCGTGGTGTTCGCCCTGCCCCACGGAGTCAGCCCAACCAAGGTCAAATACGCGCCGTCGTCGGGGTTCGCCGACGACTTCGGCGAATGGGCACTTTCCTAGCCACCCCTGTGGACCCGTCAATCAACGGTTGACGCACCGGATATCGTCAACCTATAGTTGACGATATGGGCAATCCCACTCCCCTCACCCCCGCAGTCCGTCTCGACGACCTCATCAACGCCATCACCGGCGTGCACGACAACCCGCTGGAGCAGTTGACCGACGCCGTGCTGGCAGCCGAGCACCTCGACGAGGTCGCTGACCACCTGATCGGGCATTTCGTCGACCAAGCGCGGCGGTCCGGCGCGTCGTGGACGGACATCGGCAAGTGCATGGGCGTCACCAAACAGGCGGCGCAGAAGCGGTTCGTCCCGCGCGCCGAGGCCGCCCCTCTCGACGCCGAGCAGGGCTTCGCCCGCTTCACGCCGCGGGCGCGCAGCGCGGTGGTGGCGGCCCAGAACAGCGCCCACCGGGCGCACAACGCCGAGATCACCCCCGACCACCTGGTGCTGGGCCTGTTGCAGGATCCCCACGCGCTGGCCACCGCCTTGCTCGCCGCGCAGCACATCGAGCCGGGCGCCGTCGCGGCCGGGGTCACCCTTCCCCCCGGCGACGCCGAACCCCGCGCATTGATTCCGTTCAGCGGTCCGGCCCGCAAAGCCCTGGAACTCACCTTCCGCACCGCACTTCGCCTCGGCCACAACTACATCGGCACCGAACACCTGCTGCTGGCCCTGCTCGAATCCGAAGACGACAGCGGACCGCTACATCGCGCCGGAGTGGACCGGGAACGGGCCGAGATCGACCTGGCGCGCGCTCTGGAGTCGCTCACCCCGGGCCCGGCAGCCGGCGAGGCCACCACCGGCAGCTGACCGACCTGGCGACCTGGCCGGCCAAGCTGCTGCACCCGCAACAGCGATGTGCCATCATGCCCACAAGCAACCGAAGAAGGACATGATGCATCGCTGGATTCTGGCCGTCGTCACTTCCCTGGTCACCGCGTTGGCTCTGATGACGCCGGCCGCTGGATACGCCACGCCCACCACCACCCCGGAGGCCCCGATCGGCCGACTCGGCGACACGCTGCGCATCCAATACCAGGACGAGGCGTTCGGCAAGATCATCGCCGACGTGACCCTGCACGATGTGGTGCCCAGCGAGATCCCGCCGGGCTGGGGCCAGAACGGGACGCCGCGCTGGCGCGCCCAGGGCGGTCCCTGGCGGGCGAACGTGACGATCCACCCCATCTCGGTGCCCAACGCCTACATCATGGCGGCCTCGGTCACCTTCGACGGTGTCACACCCGGCGGCGACGCCTACCCGTCCAAGCACACCGACGACCCCACCACCCTGGACGCGCTGCTGACGAACGCGCCGGCGGGCTCCACCGTCAATGGCGGGGTCTACTGGGATGTCTACCGCGGCTTGGTCACTCACGTGGTGATGCTCTCCCGCAACACCGGCCTGCGCCTGGCGCAGTGGAATCTGTGAGCTAGCCGGCGGGTTTGATGCGGCAGTCGAGCTTCGGCTCTGCTGCGTCGAGCCGCGCTAGCCGCCGCTGCTCAACGCCAGCAGTCGGGAGGTGGCCCGCAGGTATTTCTTGCGGTAGCCCCCGGCCAGCATCTCGGCGCTGAAGATGCCGTCCAGCTTCGCCCCCGCGGCCACCACCGGGATGCCCGCGTCATAAAGCCGGTCGGTCAGTGCCACCAGGCGCAGCGCCACGTTCTGATCCTCGATCGGATGCGCACCGGTGAGAAAGACGCCCGTGACGCCTTCGATCAGCGTCAGGTACCGCGAAGGGTGCATGGTGGCCAGGTGCGCGCACAACGCGTCGAAGTCGTCCAGTGTCGAGCCGGGCAGCGCCGCGGCGCGCTGCGCGACCTGCTGCGCCGAGGGCGGCTCGGGCGCCGGCGGCAGGTCCCGGTGCCGATAATCCGGGCCGTCGACCCGCACCGGTGTGAAAATACTTGCCAGCGCGCTGATTTCGCGCAGAAAATCCTGAACGGCGAAGCGTCCCTCGCCGAGCTGCTCGGGCAGGGTGTTCGACGTGGCGGCAACAGACACCCCGCGCGCCACCAGTTCCGACAGCAGCCGCGACACCAGGGTGGTGTTGCCCGGGTCGTCGAGTTCGAACTCGTCGATGCACACCACCGTGTACCCGCCGAGCAACTCGATGCACTCGGTGAACCCGAACACGCCGGCCAGCTGGGTGAGTTCCATGAACGTCGCGAACGCCGTCCGTGGGGGCTGCGTCACCTCGGCGGTCTCGGTGATCTCGCGGTAGACCGAAGCCAGCAGATGGGTTTTGCCGACGCCGAACCCGCCGTCGAGGTACAGCCCCACGCCGGGCAGCACCTCCCGCCTGCCGAGCAGTCTGCGTCTCCCGACCCGTCGCACCAGCGCCTGCGCGCAGAACGTGGTGCAAGCCGCCACGGCCGCCGCCTGGGTGGGCTGGGCCGGGTCGGGCCGGTAGCTGGCGAAGCTGGCAGCAGAGAACGTCGGTGGCGGCTTGAGCTGCGCGATCAACCGCTCCGGTGAGACGGCCGGATGCCGATCCACCAGGTGGTCGCTTCCCTCGACGGCGGGATTAGGCACGC
This sequence comes from Mycobacterium sp. IDUB_21, assembly GCF_055419425.1. NCBI lineage: Bacteria > Bacillati > Actinomycetota > Actinomycetes > Mycobacteriales > Mycobacteriaceae > Mycobacterium > Mycobacterium sp. IDUB_21. Next base: position 56,967 of record NZ_JBVAXQ010000017.1, read on the forward strand.
AGGAACTCTAGCCACATGGTGCAATCGTGGCCATGTCCGACCTCAGCGCAGACCCGGGGTTCACCCGGCTGGACTCGACGCGCCCCGTCGACGACGCCGAACTGGCCCGGCTGTACGCCTACCCCGAATCCGATAGCCCGCGCATCTGGTTGCGGGCCAACTTCATCGGCAGCATCGATGGCGGCGCAACGCTGGCCGGCAAGTCCGGCGGTCTGGGCAGCCCGGGTGATCGGACGCTGTTCATGCTGCTGCGGGCACTCGCCGACATCGTGCTGGTCGGCGCGGGCACGGTCCGGGTCGAAAACTATGGCGGAGCCCGTCTCAATGTTGCCGAGCGCCTGCGCCGCCGCGACCGCGGCCAGTCCGAAGTGCCCCAGCTGGCGATCGTCAGCCGGTCCGGGCAGCTGGACCGGGAATTGCGGGTCTTCACCGACACCGAACTGCCGCCACTGGTGCTGACCAGCGCGTCGGCGGTCGATGCCACCCGGCGGCGACTGGCGGGGCGCGCGGAGATCCTGGACTGCTCCGGCCGCGACCCGGACCAGGTCGATGAGGCCGCGGTCCTGACCGAACTGGCCGCGCGCCGACAGTTTCGGGTGCTCACCGAAGGCGGCCCAACCCTGCTGGGCTCGTTCATCGAACGCGATCTTCTTGACGAGTTGTGCCTGACCGTCGCCCCGTATCTCGTCGGGGGCCTGGCCCGCCGCATCGCCACCGGCCCCGGCGAGGTGGTGACCCCGATGCACTGCGCACATCTGCTGGCCGACGAATCCGGCTACCTCTACGGCCGCTACGTCAAAGGCGCGCGCCTATAAGGTGACAGGCATGACCAGCCACCGCAGGTTCGCCAGGATCGCGCTCGCGGCCGCCCTCCCGGTGGCAAGCGTGCTGGTCGGCTGTGCGCCCGGCCTGGCCGCGAACCCGCGCTTCGCCACCAACTCCGGCGCCGGACCGCAGGGGCAACCCGAAGCCACCTCCGACACGGCCGGGCCGCCGGCGGTCCAGGTACCCAAGAACGATCTGCCCTGGCATGACTGCACGGCACGGCTGTTCGGTGATGCCGCGGTGCCCGCCACCCCCGGTGTGCGGTTGGACTGCGCCAGCTATGACGCCGACGTCGACCCGCTCGGCGGCGGCTCCTCGGCGATCAGCATCGGTGTGGTGCGGGCCCGCTCGGTGCAGACCCCGGCCGACGCCGGGCCTGTCGTCTTCACCACCGGCTGGGACCTGCCGTCGTCGCTGCAGTTGCCGATCTGGCTGGCGCGGGGCGGTGCCGACGTGCTCGATGGCCACCCGATCGTCGCCGTGGACCGGCGCGGCACCGGGATGTCGAGCCCGGTGGACTGCCGCGAGCGCTCCCAGCGCGACGCGATGTGGAACCTGGCGCAGTTCGCCCCCGGCGACGACCCGGTGGCCAACCTGGGCACGGTCGCGATGAACGCCACCACCGACTGCACCGACTCCATCTCTCCCGGCGAGTCGTCCTACGACAACACCCACGCCGCCACCGACCTCGAACGGCTGCGCAGCATCTGGGACATTCCGGCGCTGGCGCTGCTGGGGATCGGCAACGGCGCCCAGGTCGCCCTGGCCTACGCCGGCTCCCATCCCGGCAAGGTGGCCCGGCTGGCGCTGGACTCCCCCATCCCGCTCGGGGTGTCCGCCGAGGCCGCCGCCGAGCAGCGGATCAAAGGTCAGGAAGCGGCCTTCGACGCGTTCGCCGCTCAGTGCGTCGCGGTGAACTGCGCCCTGGCCCCCGACCCCAAGGGCGTCGTCGACGAGGTGCTGGACTCCGCCCGGTCCGGGCACGGCCCGGCCGGCGCCTCGGTGGCCGCGGTGACCCATGCCATCGTCACCGCTCTGGGCTACCCCACCGGAGACCGCGTCAACAGCACCAACGAACTGGCCAGGGCGCTGGCGACGGCGCATGCCGGCGACGCCAATCTGCTGAACAACCTGATCAACCGGGCCCAGGGCACCGTGGGCAGCGACGGCCACTTCATCAACTCGTGCGCCGACGCGCTCAACCGGCCCACGCCGGACCGGGTCCGGGAACTGGTGGTCGCGTGGGGCAAGTTGTACCCGCAGTTCGGCACCGTCGGCGCCCTCGACCTGGTGCAGTGCCTGAGCTGGCCCAGCAGCGCCACCCCGGAGCCGCCGAAGGAGCTCAAGATCGACGTGCTGCTGCTCGGGGTGCAAAACGACCCGATCGTCGGCGAGGAGGGCGTGGCGGCCACCGCCGCGGCCGTCATCAACGCCGGGGCGGCCAGCAAGCGGGTGATGTGGCAGGGCATCGGGCACGGGGCGACGGTGTATTCACCGTGCACCGTGGCGCCGCTGGTCGGCTACCTCGACAGCGGCAAGCTACCCGACACCGACGTCTACTGCCCGGCCTGAGCTGGGGCGGTCACGGCCATTCGGTGTACGGTGCGCTGGTGACGGCAGCCGACTCCCTGACGAACCGGGCGGGCACCGCCCTGCTGGCCGCGTTTCGGCCTCCCACCAGTGCGCCGAGCACCGCGACCGTGCTGCGCTCGGTGCTGTGGCCGGTGGCGATCATGTCGTTGATTCACCGCGCCGTGGTGCTGGCGCTGAACGGCAACATCACCGACGACTTCAAGCCGGTGTACCGGGCGGTGCTGAACTTCCGGCACGGCCTGGACATCTACAACGAGCACTTCGACTACGTCGACCCGCACTACCTCTACTCACCCGGCGGCACCTTGCTGATGTCGCCGTTCGGGTATCTGCCGGAGACCCTGTCGCGGTATACGTTCATTGCCACCAACACGGTCGCGATCCTGCTCGCCGCATACCTGTTGCTGCGGATGTTCGGATACGGGCTGACCTCGGTGGCGGCCCCGGCCCTGCTCGCGGCGATGTTCCTCACCGAGAGCGTGTCCAGCACGCTGGTTTTCACCAACATCAACGGCGTCATCCTGCTGGCCGAGGTGCTGTTCTTCCGCTGGGTGCTCGACGGCCGGGAGAGCCGCCAGTGGTGGGCCGGTGTCGCGATAGGGCTGACCCTGGTGGTCAAGCCGGTGTTGGCGCCGCTGCTGCTGCTGCCGCTGCTGAGCAGGCAGTGGCGGCCGTTCGTCGGAGCGATCGCGGCGCCGGTGCTGTTCAACGTGGTCGCGTTTCCACTGGCCAGCGATCCGACCGGCTACTTCGCCCATACGGTTCCCTACATCTTGGGCACCCGCGACTACTTCAACTCCTCGATCCTGGGCAACGGCATGTTCTTCGGGCTGCCTCCCGCGCTGATCCTGTTCCTGCGGGTGTTGTTCACCGTGCTCGCGGCGGTCAGCCTGTGGCTGCTGTATCGCTACTACCGCACCCGCGCCCCGCGGTTCTGGATGCTGACCTCCTCGGGTGTGCTGCTGACCGCGTCATTCCTGGTGCTGTCGCTGGGCCAGGGCTACTACTCGATCGTGTTGTTCCCGTTCCTGATGACGGTGGTGCTGCCGAACTCGGTGCTGCGCAACTGGCCGGCATGGCTGGGCATCTACGGGTTCATGACGCTGGACAAGTGGCTGATCTTCAGGTGGATGAACGTCGGGCGGCCGCTGGACTACCTGAAGATCACCTACGGCTGGTCGCTGCTGCTGATCGTGGTGTGCGCGGTGCTGTGCTACCGCTACCTCGATGCCCGGGAACAAGACCGCCTCGACGACGGGATCGATCCGGCGTGGCTGGCGGACAAGACGAACAGAGCTAACGTGGAGGCATGACGTCTCCCAAGGTGGCGCTCACCGACGACGAGTGGCGCGCCAAACTGACCCCTGAAGAGTTCGCCGTACTGCGGCGCGCCGGCACCGAAGCGCCGAATATCGGCGAATACACCGACACCACCACCGAGGGGCTCTACGAGTGTCGCGCGTGCGGTGCCGAATTGTTCCGCAGCACAGAGAAATTCCCGTCGCACTGCGGTTGGCCGTCGTTCTTCGACCCGGCGGACTCCGATGCGGTGATCCTGCGCTCGGACGACTCGCTGGGGATGCGCCGCACCGAGGTGTTGTGCGCGGCCTGCCACAGCCACCTGGGCCATGTGTTCGAAGGCGAGGGCTACCCCACCCCGACCGACCAGCGGTACTGCATCAACAGCATTTGTCTGCGGCTGGTGCCGGCCGAGGCTTGAGCGACCGGGTTCAGTCGATACGGGTGGCGTGGACTTCCCAGAACGGGGCGTGCGCCAGCTGGCCGTCCATCAGCGGTTCGATGACCGCCAGCCGCTGCGCGATCGCCCGGATCCGGGGCGGTGCGTCCGGGCTCTGCTCGACCTGTGCCGCGAACCTCGCCGCCTGGACGTTGACCAGATAGCTGGTCGGTCCCAGATAGTTGATCCGCCAGCCGCCGGCCGGCAGCCCTGATCGCAGCTCGTCGACAGACATCGCCGGGGGCATGAAGAACCCGTTGATGTTGTAGTCGGCGGCCTCGACCATGTAGAGCCGGGCCCCCGGCCTGGTCGCCCGGTGTAGCGCCCGCAGGTAGTCGTGCTGGGCCTGGCCGCTGAACGTGTTGTAAAAAGCGGTGTCGACGACGGTGTCGAAGCGATCGGTGAAACCATCGAGTGTCTTGGCGTCGCCCACCTGAAAGTCGACCGAGACCCCCGCCGCCCGGGCGTTGGCACGGGCACGCTCGATGGCCGTCTCCGACACATCGATACCGGTCGCCGCGAAGCCGTGTTCGGCGAAGTGAATCGCATGGTGCCCCGGACCGGTCCCCGGGTCGAGCACCGCACCCGTGATCGCGCCCAGCGCCACCAGACGCCGCACCACCGGTTGGGCTCCGCCGATGTCCCACGGTGTGGCGGCAGGCAGTCCCGCCGCGAGGTGGTCGGCGCGATAGATCTCCTCGAAGCGTTCGGCGTCGCCGGCCCCCGAGGGACCGGATCCCCCCGTCACGGCAGGGAGGCCACCAACTGCTCCACCTCGACCCGGGGACCGGTGAAGAACGGGATCTCCTCCCGGGCGTGCAGGCGAGCCTCGGTGTTACGCAGGTCGCGCATCAAGTCGACGATGAGATCGAGTTCGGGCGCCTCGAACGCCAGGATCCACTCGTAGTCGCCGAGCGCGAAGGCCGGCACGGTGTTCGCGCGGACGTCCTTGTACGGGCGGGCGGCCATCCCGTGTTCGGCCAGCATCCGGCGGCGGTCCTCCTCGGGCAGCACATACCACTCGTGTGAGCGCACGAACGGGTAGACGCAGATGTACGCGCCTGCCGGTTCGCCGGCGATGAACGCCGGGACATGGCTTTTGTTGAACTCGGCGGGCCGGTGCAGCCCTACGTTGCTCCACACCGGCGTGCAGGCTCGGCCCAGCGCGGTGCGCCGGAAGCCGGCGTAGGCGGCCTGCAGGTCCTCGATGCGCTCGGCGTGGGTCCAGATCATGAAGTCGGCGTCGGCGCGCAGGCCCGCGACGTCATAGACACCGCGGATCACCACCCCGCGTTCTTCCTGCTGTTTGAAGAAGGTGGCGGCCTGATCGGCGACCTCGTCACGGGTGCCGGGGCCGTCGTCGAGTACCCCGGGACGAACCGAGAACACCGAGAACATCACGTAGCGGATGGTGGAATTCAGCTTGTCGTAATCGAGGTGCGCCATGTTCCATATGCTGCCACGACGCGCCCCGCCATGTTCTACGGCGCCGGGGTGGCGCTGATCACGGCCGCGACCGCGCGATCGGCCGCCGCGACGCAGGCCGGCACCCCGATGCCGTCGAGGTAGTTGCCGGCGACCGCCACCGTCGGTGGCAGTCCGGCACGCAATCTGCTGACCAGCGCGGCGTGCCCGGAACGGTATTGCGGCATCGCCGCAGCCCAGCGCTGTACGCGCACCTCGAGCGGATCTACCACGACCCCGAAGACGGTCTCCAGATCCTGCACCGCCCACGTCACCAACTCACGTTCGGAGGCTTGGGTGCGGGTGTCACCGAACCGGCCGAACGACAGCCGCAACAACTCCACCTTGCCGCCATAACCCCAGCTACCCCACTTGCGGGAGGTCAAGGTGATCGCCTTGGCGTGCAGCCTCTCCCCGGTGGCGACCAGCACCCCGGAGTTGTCCGGGAACGCCGCACCGGCGGGCACCGCCAGCGACACCACCACCGACGACGCATGGTCGATCCCGCTGGCCGCAGCGGCGGTGCGCGGGGCGAACCCGGTGGCCAGCCGGGCCAGCGCGTGGGCGGGCACGGCCATCACCACCCGGTCGGCGCGGTGGTAGCCGCCGGCGGCGTCCCGCAACAGCCAACCGTCCCCCGACGGGTCGATCTGCCTCACCGCGGACTGGACCCAGCGCAGACCACTGCGGCGCACCAGTGCGTCGATCAGCACCTGGTAGCCACCGGCGACCGCCCCGAACACCGGTGCGCCCGTTGTCGCCGGTAATGCCCGCAATACCGCCTCGGTGAGGCTGGGGGCGCCGTCGTCGAGTGCGGCGGCCAGGGCCGGTACCGCTGAGCGCAGCCCGACCGTCGCCGCCGAACCGGCGTACACCCCGCCGATCAGCGGATCCACCGAGCAGGCGACCACCTGCTCACCGAACCGGTCAGCCACCAGCGCTCCCAGCGCCGGGTCGCTGCCCGGCTCGAACGTCAGCGGACGAGAGGGTTCGCCGGCGATGCGGGCGATGGTCTCCTCGTCGACCAGCCCGGCCATCGACCCCGGCGAGGACGGGATTCCGCTGAGCGTGCCCGGCGGCAACGGATGCAGCTTCCGGCGGCTGTACAGCAGTGGTCGCACCCCGGTGGTGGTCCGCTCCCGATCGGCCAGGCCCAACTCGGCCAGCAGGGCGGGCAGTTCGGGCCGGCGCGCGACGAACGCCTCGGCACCCACGTCCACGCCGATACCGCCCAGGGTCTCGGTGCGCAGCACCCCGCCGAGCCGGTCGGCCGGATCGAAGACGGTGATGCTGGGCGCGTCACCAAGCATCGCGCGCAGTCGATAGGCCGCCGCCAAGCCGGAAATCCCACCTCCGACAACGCAATACGATGCAGTCACAATGAATGGACCAGCGACACCAGCTCGGTGAGCACGCCCGGGTCCGATTCCGGCAGCACGCCGTGCCCGAGGTTGAACACGTGCCCGGACGCTCCGGCGGCCACCGCGGCGCGCCCGTCGGCGACGACGCCGCGGGCCGCGCGTTCGGCCACCGGCCAGCCCGCCAACAGCACCGCCGGATCCAGATTGCCCTGCAGGGCGATCCCGGCGCCGACCCGGGAAGCGGCATCGGTGAGCCGAGTCCGCCAGTCCACTCCGACGACGGTCGCACCGGCGGCCGCCATGGCGCCGAGCAGCTCGGCGGTCTGCACCCCGAAGTGCGTCATCGGCACACCGGCGTCAGCCATGGTGGCGAACACCCGGGCGCTGTGCGGCAATACGAAGTTGCGGTAGTCGGCCAGGCTCAGCGTGCCGGCCCAGGAGTCGAACAGCTGGATGGCGTCGACGCCGTGGTCGACCTGCACGGTCAAGAACGCGATGGTCAGATCGGTGAGCCTGGTCATCAGTTGATGCCAGCTGTCCGAGTCGGCCAGCATCATCGCCTTGGTGCGGGCGTGGGTTCGGCTGGGCCCACCCTCGATCAGGTAGGACGCCAGGGTGAACGGGGCGCCCGCGAAGCCGATCAGCGGCACGTCGCCGAGTGCGTCCACCAGCAGCGATACCGCTTCGGCGACGGCCGTCACCCGCTGCGGTTCCAGCGGGCTCAGTGCGGCGACATCGCCTGCGCTGCGCACCGGATCGGCGATCACCGGCCCGACGTCGGGCACGATGTCCAGGTCCACCCCGGCGCCGCGCAGCGGCACCACGATGTCGGAGAACAGGATCGCCGCATCCACGTCGTGGCGGCGCACCGGCTGCAGCGTGATCTCGCAGACCAGCTCGGGATCGAAGCAGGCCGCCAGCATGCTGTGCTGGGCGCGCAACGCTCGGTATTCCGGCAGCGACCGGCCGGCCTGCCGCATGAACCAGACCGGCACCCGGGAGGGTTGCCGGCCGGCGGCGGCGGCCAGGTAGGGCGAATCGGGCAGCTCACGACGGGCACTCATCGGCCTCAATGCTGCCACGGCCGGGTTACGGGGCCGGAAGGGCCGGTGATTCGCAGCTTCGCCTCTCCTCCGTCGAGCCTCGCTGAACCGCCGTAACCATGCGGCGGTCCCAGCTTCGCCTCTCCTCCGTCGAGCCTCGCTGAACCGCCCCGAATTCGGCGCGCCTGTCTGCGCCGATCGGCCCCGGGGGTTAGCGTGAGGTCCGGTGACCCGCGTCGCGGCGGTGCGCAGCAGCACCCGGGGTCGGCCGCTGGCGACGCGGCGCACAGCGATGAGTTAAGGAGCGGCACCCGTGGCATCAGCCGAGCCTGCCCCATTCCGCGAAGCGGTGGCAACGATGCACGCCGCGACGGTGCGGTCGGAGATCGAATTGGGCCCGATCCGGCCACCGCAGCGGCTGGCGCCCTACAGCTATGCGCTGGGCGCCGAGGTCAAGCATCCCGAGACCGACTTCGTCCCGGAGGACTCCGACGGCGACGCATTCGGCCGGCTGATCCTGCTGTACGACCCGGACGGCACCGACGCCTGGGACGGCACCATGCGGCTGGTGGCCTTCATCCAGGCCGACCTGGATCCGCAGGAGGCGATCGACCCGCTGCTGCCCGAGGTCGCCTGGAGTTGGTTGGTCGAGGCGCTGGGCTCACGCACCGAGCACATGACCGCGCTGGGCGGGACCGTCACCGCGACCACCTCGGTGCGCTACGGCGACATCTCCGGCCCGCCACGCGGACACCAATTGGAGCTGCGAGCGTCCTGGACAGCGACCACCCCGGAACTGGGTGCGCATGTCCAGGCGTTCTGCGAGGTCCTCGAACACGCTGCGGGCCTGCCGCCGGTCGGGATCACCGACCTCAGCTCGCGAACCCGCGTCTGAGATGTCCGAGCAGACAACAGAACCGGCCACCGAAGAGCCCCAGCCGACTCCGCTGCCACACCCCGCCGACGGGGTACCGGAGGTATCGGTCACTGCCAGGCAGGTGGGCGCGGCCGCCGATCTGCTGGCCGGTGGCCGCGGCCCGTTCGCGGTGGACGCCGAGCGGGCATCGGGCTTCCGCTACTCCAATCGGGCCTACCTCATCCAGATCCGGCGCGCCGGTGCCGGCACCGTGCTGATCGACCCGGTCGGCGCCGGCGAGGATCCGGCGGCCCTGCTGCGCCCGGTCGCCGAGGTCCTCGACGACGACGAGTGGATTCTGCACGCCGCCGACCAGGATCTGGCGTGTCTGGCCGAGGTCGGCATGTGGCCGAAGGCGCTCTATGACACCGAACTGGCCGGGCGGCTGGCCGGCTTCGACCGGGTCAACCTGGCCGCGATGGTGGAGCGGCTGCTGGGGCTGGGCCTGGCCAAGGGCCACGGCGCCGCCGACTGGTCGAAGCGTCCGCTTCCCGCCGAATGGCTCAACTACGCGGCCCTGGACGTCGAGGTTCTCATCGAACTACGCGAGGCGATCGCCGAACAACTGTCCGGCCAGGGTAAATCCGACTGGGCGGCCCAGGAATTCAATCATCTTCGGATCACCGACTTCACCGTATCGACCCGGCGGGACCGTTGGCGGCGTACCTCGGGTATTCACAAGGTCCGCGACCGGCGCGGCCTGGCCGCCGTCCGCGAACTCTGGACGGTGCGCGACCGGATCGCCGCGCGCCGCGATATCGCACCCGGGCGCATCCTGCCCGACGCGGCGATCATCGCCGCCGCAGTCGCCAACCCCACCACCGTCGACGAGCTGCTCGCCCTGCCGGTGTTCGGCGGGCCCAAGCAGCGCCGCAGCGCGGCGACCTGGCTGGCCGCGCTGGCCGCCGCCCGCGACAACCCGGAGCCGGCCGATTCCGCCGAGCCCCACAGCGGCCCACCGCCGCCGTCGCGCTGGTCACGGCGCAAGCCCGAGGCGGCCGCCCGGTTGGAGGCGGCCCGCGCCGCGCTGAATGCGGTGTCCGAGCAGGTCAACGTGCCGACCGAGAACCTGCTCACCCCCGAGCTGGTCCGCCGGCTGTGCTGGGACTTCAAACCCGCGACGTCGGACACCACGGTGGTGATCGACGAGTTTTTGGTCGGCGGCGGCGCACGGCCCTGGCAGCGTGAGCTGGCGGTGCCGGCGCTGGCCCGGGCTCTCGGCGGCGCAGCACCCGGCGCCGAGTCTCGCTGACCACCGGATTTCCGCACCCCGGGGGGACCCGTTGCTAGACTGCCCGAACAGCAGCCGGATGCCGTGTTCGGCCGGAGCTTCTCACGTCATCGCCACCGTGGACGCGAACCGTCAAGGACTTCCCATGGTTGATATTCCTTGGAGGACCTCGTGTCACCAGCTTTGCGCCGGATCGTCTACGTCGTCAGCTACGAGCTCATCGCGATAGCGCTGACCACCCTGGGCCTCGCCGTCCTGGGGTTCGGCGGCGGCAGCTCGGGTGTCGTGGCGGTGGCGGCGTCGACGGTCGCGGTGGTGTGGAACTTCGCCTGGACCACCATGTTCGAGATGTGGGAGCGCCGGCAGGACTCCCCTACCCGCACCGTGGCACGCCGGATCGCACACGCCTTCGGCTTCGAAGGTGGACTGGTGGTGCTGCTGTTGCCGATCGTGTCCTGGACACTGAAGGTGTCCCTGGTGCAGGCATTCAGCCTCGAGATCGGCCTGTTGGCGTTCTTCCTCGTCTACACGTTCGCGTTCGCGTGGTTGTTCGACATGGTGTGGCCGCCGGTCAGGACACCAACTAGTCCAGCCGCTCGCTGACCTCTTCGACACAGCTGCAGCTGCCCATCGCCGCCACCCAGCCGGTGATCTGGCGAGCCACGTCCTGGGCGGTCAAACCGATCTCAGCCAGCAGCTGACTGCGCGAGGCGTGGTCGTAGAAGCGTTGTGGCAGACCGACATCGCGGCAGGGCACGTCGATCTCCGCATGCCGCAGCGCCGCCGAGACCGCCGAGCCGACGCCGCCGGCGACACCGTTGTCCTCGCAGGTGACCACCAGTTTGTGGGCGGCCGCCATCGCTATGAGCACCTCGGGTACCGGCAGCACCCACCGCGGGTCGACCACCGTCACACCGATGCCCTGGTTGTGCAGCCGGTCGGCCACCGCCAGCGCCATGGGCGCGAACGCGCCGACAGCGATCAGCAGGACGTCGGAGGACAACCCATCCGCCGGCACCGCCAGCACATCAACCCCGGACCGTCGTTCGATCGCCGGAATGTCTTCGCCCACATCCCCTTTCGGGAAACGCAGCGCGGTGGGGCCGTCGTTGACCTCCAGCGCCTCCCCGAGTTCCTCGCGCAGGCGGATGCCGTCGCGGGGTGCGGCCACCCGCATGCCGGGCACGATCCCCAGTATCGACAGATCCCACATGCCGTTATGGCTGGCACCGTCGGGACCGGTGATCCCGGCTCGGTCCAGCACCAGGGTGACCGGCAGCTTGTGCAGCGCTACATCCATCATCACCTGGTCGAAAGCACGGTTGAGGAACGTCGAATAAACCGCCACCACCGGGTGCAGCCCGCCCATCGCCAGCCCGGCCGCCGAGGTGAGCGCATGCTGCTCGGCGATCCCGACGTCGAACATCCGATCGGGGAAACGCTGCCCGAACGGGCTCAACCCGGTGGGGCCGGGCATGGCGGCGGTGATCGCGACGACATCGCGGCGTTTGGCGCCGTACTCGATGAGCGCGTCGGAGAACACCGCCGTCCAGCCGCGGCCGGCGGTTTCGGTCGCATACCCGGTCAGCGGGTCGATCACGCCGCAGGCGTGCATCTGCTCGGCCTCGTCGTTCTCGGCCGGCCCGTAACCTTTGCCCTTGCAGGTGACGACGTGCACGATCACCGGGCCGCCGAAGCCGCGCGCGCGGCGCAGCGCGGACTCCACCGCGGCCTCGTCGTGGCCGTCGATCGGACCCAGGTACTTCAGGCCCAGGTCGGTGAAGAGCGCCTGTGGCGCCAGCGCGTCCTTGAGCCCCGCCTTGAAGCTGTGGATCACCTGGTAACCGATCTCGCCGACGACCGGCACTCCGCGCACCGCGGCGCGACCGCGCTCAAGCAGCCGCTCGTAGACGGGCTGCAGCCGCAACGCGGCCAGGTGGTCGGCGAAACCGCCGATGGTGGGCGCATAGCTGCGGCCATTGTCGTTGACCACAATCACCACCGACCGGTTGCCGGCGGCAATGTTGTTCAACGCCTCCCAGCACATGCCGCCGGTCAGGGCGCCGTCGCCGACGACGGCCACCACGTGCCGGTTGCGGTGCCCGGTCAGCTCGAAGGCTTTGGCCAGCCCGTCGGCGTACGACAGCGCCGCGCTGGCGTGGCTGGACTCCACCCAGTCGTGCTCGCTCTCGGCGCGCGACGGGTAGCCCGACAGCCCGCCCTTGCGGCGCAGGGTGTCGAAATCGGGGCTGCGTCCGGTCAGCATTTTGTGCACGTAGGCCTGATGACCGGTGTCGAAGATGATCGGGTCGTGCGGGGAGTCGAACACCCGGTGCAGCGCCAGCGTCAGCTCCACCACGCCCAGGTTGGGACCCAGGTGCCCGCCGGTCGCGGCAACCTTGTGAATCAGGAACTCCCGGATCTCCGCCGCGAGATCGGTCAACTGCCCCTGCGAGAGGTGCTGCAGATCGGCGGGGCCGCGGATCCCTTCAAGCATCCGGCCAGTCTACGCATGGTAGACAGCACCCACCGTATGGTCGTCGGTATGCAAGCCGAGGACATCGTTGAGGAATACCCGGTGGTGGGCATCGACTCCGACGCCCTGGACGCGGCAAAGTTACTGGCCGAGCACCGGCTGCCCGGCATCGTCGTCATCGACCCGGCCGGCAAGCCGTATGCGGTGCTGCCGGCGTCCCAGGTGGTGCGTTTCATCGTGCCGGGCTATATCCAGGACGACCCGTCGCTGGCGGGGGTGCTCAGCGAGTCCGTGGCCGACCGGGCCGCCGAGAAGCTGCGCGGCAAGACGGTGCGCGACGTGCTGCCCGAACACCTGCACGACGTGCCGACGGCCGGTGCCGCCGACACCCTGATCGAAGTCGCCTCCACCATGGCCCGGCTGCGCAGCCCGCTGATCGCCGTCGTCAAGGACGGGAAACTACACGGCGTCATCACCGCCTCGCGACTGCTCGCGGTAGCGCTTAAGACCTGATCGGCGCTGCTGATAACGTATTTATGTTCATGCGGTGTGCCGGGAAGCCTGGTCGGCGTCAATGATTCCGTATCCAGGGGGTGCACTGTGGAGGTTGCGGCCGACCGGACCGCCTTCGGCCCGATGTTCATCGTTGGGCGCCGACGGGGCCTATCGGGACTTGGCGAGCCGGTGATCCCCACGGGGCTGCACCGATGATCTACTTCGCGGTCGCAGTCTTCGTGATCGCCTATGCATTCATCGCCGCCGACCGGGTCAACAAGACCGTGGTGGCGTTGACCGGTGCGGCCGCCGTGGTCATCCTGCCCGTCATCTCCTCCGACGACATCTTCTACTCCCGCAAAACCGGCATCGACTGGGACGTCATCTTCCTGCTGCTGGGCATGATGATCATCGTCAGCGTGCTCCGTCAGACCGGCGTGTTCGAGTACGTCGCGATCTGGTCCGCCAAGCGCGCCAAGGGTTCTCCGCTGCGGATCATGATCCTGCTGGTGTTGGTCACCGCAGTGGCCTCGGCCCTGCTCGACAACGTCACCACGGTGTTGTTGATCGCCCCGGTGACGCTGCTGGTCTGCGACCGGCTCGAGATCAACGCCGCACCGTTTCTGATGGCCGAGGTGTTCGCCTCCAATATCGGCGGCGCCGCGACGCTGGTGGGCGATCCACCCAACATCATCATCGCCAGCCGAGCGGGATTGTCGTTCAACGCCTTCCTGGTACACATGGCGCCGATCGTCGCCATCGTCCTGGTCGCCTTCATCGTGCTGCTGCCGCGGCTGTTTCCGGGATCGTTCGATGTCGACCCCGATCGGGTCGCCGACGTGATGGCACTCGAGGAGAACGAGGCGATCCGCGACCGCAGCCTGCTGATCAAGTGCGGCCTGGTGCTGGCCGGGGTGTTCGCCGGGTTCATCGGGCACTCCGCGCTGAACCTCGAGCCGTCGGTGGTGGCACTGCTCGGCGCCGGGGTGTTGATCGTGATCTCCAAGATGGAGCGCTCGGACTACCTGTCCGGCGTCGAGTGGGAGACCCTGCTGTTCTTCGCCGGTCTGTTCGTGATGGTCGGCGCTCTGGTGGACACCGGGGCGGTCGCCGCCCTGGCCAAGGGCGCCACCGAACTCACCGGCGGTAACGCCTTGTTGACCACAATGGGAATTCTGGGGGTGTCTGCTCCGGTGTCCGGCATCATCGACAACATCCCCTACGTCGCCACCATGACGCCGATTGTGGCCGAACTGAGCACCACTCTCCCGAACGACCTGCACCCGGACGCGCTGTGGTGGGCGTTGGCGCTCGGCGCCGACTTCGGCGGCAACCTGACCGCGGTGGGGGCCAGCGCCAACGTGGTGATGCTCGGAATCGCCCGCCGAGCCGGAAATCCCATCACATTCTGGGAGTTCACCCGCAAGGGCATCGTGGTCACCGTGGTCTCGGTGGCGCTGGCGGCGCCGTATCTGTGGTTGCGGTATTTCGTGTTGGGCTGATTCGGCTCCAGTCCTCGACGCAGCCAGCAGCTGATCGTTCACCGACTACGAGAACCCGGTGCACCTTCGTCCGCTGGCGACTATGCGCTGCGATGTCACGAAGTTCTGCTATGCGTCGTAGTCGACGGAAACGGTTGGGCTGCTCGGGTGCGACTGGCAGGTCAGCACGTAGCCGGCGTCCAATTCAGCCAGTCCGAGAGCGAAGTTCTGGTCCATCTCGACGGTCCCGGTCAGCAACTTGGCGCGGCAGGTACCGCAGGCGCCGCCCATGCAGGCGTAGGGCGTATCGCCGCGGACCTGAAGCGCTGCCTCCAGGACCGACTCACCCGCTGCCAGATCGACGGTCTGCTCTTGGCCCGACAGCCGAAACGTCAGCGTGGCGGGGGGGTAATGATGTGCTGCGGACTTGGTTTTCGTAAAGCCGGTGAACAACTCCAAGTGAATCCGTTCCGCGTCCACGCCGTGCTGGAGCAAGGTGTCATGCACAGTCGTCGACATGCCCGCCGGTCCGCACACGAACCATTCATCGACGGTGCTGGGCCGTAGCGAGGTGGTCAGCCAGCGGTCGAGCTTTGTTGCGTCGATCCGCCCCCTCAGCTCCGGAGTATGCAGTGGCTCAGACGACATCACGTGCCGGACCTCCAGACGGTCCGCGTAGCGGGATTCGAGGCGGTACAGGTCGCGGCGGAACATGGTCGACTCTTTGGTGCGGTTGCCGTAGATCAGCGTGAAGCGGCTTTCGGTTTCGATTTCCAAAACTGTCTCCAGGATCGACAGGACTGGCGTAATGCCGCTGCCGGCGGCTAAACCCACGTAGTGCTTTTGCGCCAGTGGGTCCAGCCGGGTGCCGAACCGGCCGGTGGGGGTCATCAGTTCGAGTACGTCTCCTGCCTTCAACTCGTTGGCCACAAAGCCTGAAAACGCCCCGCCGGGAATGTCTTTGACTGCGATCCGCAGTTGTGCCCTAGTGGCCGGCGCGCAGATCGAGTAAACACGCCGCACGCCTTGGCCGCCGAGGTTGGTGCATACCGTCACGTGCTGACCCGGTTCGAATCGGAATTCGTCCTGGAGCGCCTCCGGCACCGCGAACGTCACCATTGTGCTGTCATCGGTGATGGGATCGACCGATGCCACCGGAACGCGGTGCAGCACTGCGTGAGTCGCACTCGACCTGGCCGGCATATGCACCGGCACCAGGCGCCCGAGCCTGCTATTGAGCTGCTTCCATTCTCGAAATTCATCCGAATTCAGTTGCTGGCCGAAGACAGTGGATATCGCGGCGTCGCGCTCCAGGTAGGCCTCCTCGTTACGCCGCCAGGTCTTGACGTAGCGGTAGAACGGCACGGACGGGTGCAGGTGATGCACCAGGTGGTAGTTCTGCGACAGCATCAGCGGGGTGAACAGCCACTCCATCCCGACGCGCGCGCGGGTGGCCTGGTATCGGTCGCTGCGCTGCGTGGCTTCCAGTCCGTGATGTGGCAACCAGTCGAACCACCATGCCAAGAAGAACATTCCGATGCGCTGCGGGATGAGGAACACGACGGAGAGGGTCCAAAGGTGGCCGGTGGCAATCGCCACGAGCAGTCCGACGACGCTCAGTGCTAACACGAAGACGGTCTCGGCGACCTCGGCCTTCGGCCGGTTGGGAATCGTGCGGATGAGGAACTTGCCATAGAACAGTTCGGCCAACGCCCAGCGTGCCGGCGCTTGCCAGGTCGGGGCATGGGAGGCCCAGGCGTCGGGATCATTGTCGTCGTCGTTCGCATACCGATGGTGCTCGATGTGGATGAACGCATAAGAAGGGAACGACAGAATCGGCACGATCAACAGCATGGCCAATCGACCGAACAGTCCGTTCACCCATCTCACGGTGCTGATCGCGTAGTGGATGGCGTCGTGCAGCACGGTGAACATCGTGAAGGTGACGGTCGCGTTGACCGGAATGGTCACCCAGGCTGGCAGCCAGCCCTGGACGTAGCCGAGCGTGGATATGACGAATGCGACGAGTGAACCGGTGAATAAGCTAACCGTCGGCCATGCCAACGTCGGGACTGGCGCACCGGGGTCCGGGAGGGCATGGCTTCCGGCGGGCTCCTGCTCGGTGCTGTCGATGGAATTGATGATCGACATCGGGGCTCCATTTCCGGTCAAGGTGTTGACGGCTGGGTGTACGGCCTGCGAAGTACGTGGACGAGCGCCGAGAGATGATTTATGACCGAGCTGACACTGTTTGCTGGCGCATCAACGAAAGTACGGCGATTTCCGCCCCGCGACGACGTAGTGATCGGACCAACTCGCGCAGTGTTTTTATGCGCTGCATACAAACCCGCGCCCGATGTGCCTGACGTGCTACTAGGGTTCCTGGTCATGACGGCACAAAACCGTGAATACACCGAGCGCGTGGCCGAGTCCGCAGCCGGCATTATCGCTCGCCTTGGAGACCAGCTGGGTGCGGTCACTCAGGCAACCCAGGAGGTTCTCCTGCGCGACGTTTCGGAGTTGCATGGCGACACGCAGTTGCTACAACTGTTGCGCGACAACACCGCGGCCAACATCGATACGTTCTTCACCGCACTTCGCAACAACATTCCCTTGGAGAGTCTCGAGCCGCCGACCGCGGCCATGGAATACGCGCGCAGGTTGGCTCAGCGGGAAGTGGCGTCCACGGCACTGATCCGGGCTTATCGCCTTGGGCATCAGACAGTCCTGGGCATCATGCTGGACGCTGTCCGCGCGTCTGGACTGGAAATCAAACTTCAGCTGGATACATTCGAGCTAATAACCGAGCTGTCCTTCGGATACATCGACTGGGTGACACAACAGTCGATCGCGGCGTATCAACAAGAGCACGATCGTTGGCAGGACAAGCGAAGCAGCTTGCGCGCCTTACGCGTCCGCGAGGTTCTCGAAGGTGGCGACGTCGACACCGATCTCATGACCGCCTCGATCGGATACCCACTGAGACGAACGCACCTCGCATTGGTGTTGTCGACAGCTGAATCCGGCAACAACGACGAACTGGCCAGTCTGGAGCGGTTCGTGCACCGTGTTGCGGAATTGCTTGGGGTACAGGAGAAGCCGTTGTTCATTCCCGCGGATCGCTTGACCGGATGGGCCTGGATTCCGCTGGCCACGTGCGACGGCACGTCGGCATTGGAGCGTGTCGGTGAATTCGTCCGTAGCGAACCCAGTGCACCGTATCTTGCTGCCGGCATACCCCAGCCCGGGCTGGCCGGGTTCCGTCGCTCTCACGAACAGGCCGCCGACGTTTTTGCAGTCGCGGTCGCGTCGGATGCACGGAGCAAGCGGTTCACCCCGGCAGATGAGCCGGGAATTCTGCTCGCGGCGATACTCAAAGAGAAGCAAGACTCGGTGCACAAGTGGATCGGAGAGGTGCTCGGCCCACTTGCAGAAGACACTGACAGCGATAAACGGCTTCGCGAGACTCTGAGCGTGTTTCTGCGCAGCGGATCGAGTTTCACCGCCGCAGCTGCGGAATTGCACCTGCACTTCAACTCGGTCCGGTACCGAATCGGCCGGGCCGAGCTACGCCGCGGCCGACCCATCGGCAGCGACCGCCTCGACGTCGAGGTGGCGCTGCTGTTACGACGGCTGTTCGGGCACCTGTGAACAGGTCAAGCACCACAACCCAGGAGATCTATTTCAGAACCGACCCGTCTGGCCGATCTCAGGCCAACCACTCGGACATACCCAGTACTCCTCAGCGCACTGTCCGTCGCCGCGCCGACGCCAACTCGCTACCGGCACTTCAATGCCCACCAGATCCCGAATAGATCCTCCACATCGTGCATGTCGCAGCCGCTCAGTTCCTCGAATCGCGCCAATCGGTACCGGACGGTGTTCTGGTGGACATACAGCTGCTTCGCAGTCCGTTCTACGTTCATTCCACATGCGAGGTACGCATCAATAGTCGTGAGCAACTCTTGAGCGGACCCACTGTCCCGCAGCGGGCCGACATAACGCGTCCGCATCGCCTTCCCGACCTCGGTGTCAGCCACCGTGGCGGCACGCAGCCCGACTGACGAGATGTCTTGCACCCCCCGCATACCGAACTTCTGAGCCGTGATCAGCGCCCGCGTCGCCAGTCGATACGACGCCGCCATCTCAGCGAGCGGCAGCGCCGGCCCGGCACCGGCGACGACGTCCAGTTCCCGGCTTGGTCGTTCACTCAAGAAGCCCGCCACACATCCGTCGACTACCGCGCACAGACCCGACGTTCGTTGGCTCACGCCATGGAATCCCAGCGCCCACTCCAACTTTCGCCTCGACATGCCGGGCATCAGCAAGGCACGAATCGCAACGTAGCTGCCGGCCGGGTCTAGGCCATGAGCATCGGCTTGAATCGCCAGCTCGGCGCCGGAAATGGTTCCGAGTAATACATCGCGCACAAAGCTCGCACGCACATCTTCAGCGAATCGGCACGCGACCTCGGTCCGCCGGTACGCATCACCGGCGGCCACCATAGCGAGGTCGGACCAAGTGAGAGCAGCCCGGACGAACGCCAAAACCGCAGCATCCGCGATACCGAGTTTCCGACTCAACAGCTGGGCATGACTGATCACCATCCCGACCGCGATGCGCCACTCTCGCAGCATCTCATCCACTGAGATACCTTGCCGCACTCGTGCTGCGCCGATTACAGCCGGCTCGTCGCACTTGACGTCATCGATCATCGCGCACCCACCGTTGCCCGAGCGCAGGCAGCATTCGATCGAACGGGTGAGGTCACGTTCCAGGACCGTCGGTTCCAGCACCGCATACACCGGAAGCTCGCCCACGATCGCCTCGCGGGTCAGTGCGGCGACATCCGGGACACGGCGCAGCAGTGCATCGAGCAGCAGTGCATCGATCAGCGGTGCCGGGGAATCCTGGGACAGTGTCAGCGGGTTGCAGTCCGAACCGCCGACCGTCCCACTCAGGGCCGCCACATCGACGACAAGATGGCCCGTCACGCGGACGGATTCGTGATCGGTGCGCTTCGGTATCCACCCCCTCCGGAGGCGAGAGCAGCCGAAAGCCTACTGACCGGAAACATGTCCACCGATTTCCCCCATCGCTTCACACCCTGACCCGGGTTCAAAGCCTACGTCGCCCGACGCCTCGTCATAGGTGTCCGGCGGCCAAAGGTGGGACGGATCTTCGTCTCCACGAGACAAGTCGCCCCCGGCTGGGTCTACCTGATCGTCGCTGCGAGATCACCCGACATGGCCCCCAGCTGCGGACCCCAAGTCGACCAGTCATGTTCCCCCTGCAGCGGGATGTCGAAATGGCCGTTGGCCCCACCGACCGTGTGGTAATGCTGGTAGAAGGCGCGGTTGCTGCCCTGGGCCACGTCGCAGAAACCGATCATCGCGGCCGGGTCGCTGCAGGTCGGCGTCGACGGGCTGTATACCCATAGCCGGGTGTTGTTCGCCGACAGCGCTGCCACATGCACGTCCGGATCGTGCCATTTCCAGCGGCCGAACTGGGCGGGACCCCACATGTGCTGGGTGTCGACGCCACCATACTGAGCCATCCCCGCGGTGATGGCTCCGTTGACGTCGGATCTCGACGGTGTCAGGAAACCCGACAGCGACCCCGCGTACCGGTAGCGCTCCGGGTGCGACCCGGCCAGTGCCAACGCGGCGGTTCCCCCCTGCGCGGCACCGACGATGCCGTGCCCGCCGGACGCCAACCCCCGGTTGGCCGCCAGCCAGTCCGGCAATTCCTGCACGAGGAACGTCTCCCACTGGCGACCGCCGTCTTGCTCCCAGTTGGTGTACATACTCCACGCACCGCCGGCGGGAGCGACCACCGAAATGCCCTTCCCAGTCAGCCGGTTCATCGCCCCACCGGCCGTCACCCAGTTGCTCACCTCGGGAGCGGCATTGAATGCGTCCAGCAGAACCACCGCGTGCGGTCCGCCCGGCATGAAGGTCACCGGTATGTCGCGGCCCATCGCCGCCGACGGCACCATCAGCGCCTCGATGCCCGCGCCCCACGCCGGTGTGAAACCGGCCGACCACAGTCCGGTGAGCAAGACCAGGGCGGCCAGCACAGCGGAGTACCCTCGGCAGCCGCCTGTCTGCTCGACCGCCTGCCCCGCTACCCCATCACTCTGAGCTGAACTATCCATGCGACATCCCCTTTCCACCCCTTTCCAAACCCGCCGCAACCCAGCAATCCGATCTGCGCCTCAGCGCGGCTCCTGCCCCGGCGGTGGATACACGCCGCGCAGAATCCACGCCCACCACCTGTTGCCGAACTCGACCTCATCGCTCATGTCGTAGTCAGGGGAGGGATCGAGCGGCACATTCTGACCGGTGGTGTCCATCGGGTCCGACGGCTGCCCGTACACCGCGACGACAACCGTCCGGTCTATCCGGTTCTCCGTCCATACGCCCATCTGACTGTTGGCACAGTCGGACATGATGGCTAATGCCGCCGGATCGTTGTACCAGCGGTTGATCAGTTCGACGCCGCTGATCGCGAGTGCCGGATGCACGGCGACCGTTTCGCTCACCCTGCCCCGGTAGCCTGCCGCCTCGGCGCGCTCCTGCGGATTCGAGCCGTCGGACCCGACGTCGGAGTCCAGTCCCCGATTGTCGATCAGATCCCTGGCGTGCCGTTGGGCGGCCAGTATCAGTCGGCCATCGGGCCGCACGTCATTTCGGCACCCGGATCTGTTGTGCTGGATCGTGAACACGTTCGCTATGACGCTGTCGTTCATCCGCTTGTTATTCGCAATGAGGATGTTGACGTCGTTGTCCGCCGCTGCGACTCCAATGCCGCCGAAGACCGCAGCGACCCCGAGCAGCACAAGCGCCGGCCGTAACTTCAGCTGGTGACCCATCCAACCCATCTCCCTGATCACGGCCCGGCGGGCGCGGGCCGATAGTGTGCGGCCGACCGTCGGAGCTGCCAAATCTGTTCGGGGCACAGTTCGTTCGCCGCGCGATCGATGAGATATGACGCCTGATAATCATCGATGGTGTTGAAATCGTTCTGGACTTCGCCGATCATTACCGGATAAGGCCGTCCGGACGCTATTTGCTCGCATAACGCCTCCCCGTATGCCAACGCCGCGTCGGAGTTCGGAAAGTTGTAGCCGGGCCGGGCCGTGACTTGAATGAGAAATGCCATTTTCTTGTCCCACTCGACGTCGGCGACACCGACGGGGGCCCAGACGCCTGCGAGACACAGACCTGCGGCAACCAACCCGAGAAGCCACCCCGCCCTCGAATACGGGCCGCATTGCCCGCGCGCACCTGGATCGCTCACCGTCAGCCCTCGATTCATCAGATCGGTTCGAATGCGGAGATCAGCCAGTGCCCGTCGATCTTCTCGAGCGTGACCCTGACGATGGACGCCGTGTCCGTCGGCGCCTCCGTGTCAACGACCGCAACCTGATTCACGAACACCAGGACAACGGCGTGCCTGGGAGTCGCCGAGACCGAAGCTGCGGCCGGGACGGCCGCGACCGTCGAGATGTGCTTCTTCTCCGAACCCGGGATGACGACGTCGTGGACGAGTTCTCGAAACGAGTCCCGGAACGAACCCGTCAGTCGCTCCTCGGCCGCCTTGAGTTGATCCGCGACGGTTGACGCCTGATAGGACAGCATCGCCTCCGTCGATTCCGTCGCGGCCCGAACCGACTCCGTGCGTGCGGCGTCGACCGCGCGCGCCTGAGCGTCGAGCCACGCCATGACCGCCGCCGCGATCGCCAGCAGCAGCAGGATTCCCGGGAGGGTCCACCGAAAGGCAACGCCCCGCCAGGACCGCGGCCGGCGCCCGGCACCCGGGGCCGTCTCGGGATCTGCGGTCCCCGTCGACTCCCCGGATGACATTTCCTCTTCGGGTGCGCCGTCCGCCGAAGTCACGTCGCCTGCGGCGGTCTCCGCGGTCGCGTCCCCGGACGCGTCCTCCCGGTCCGCATCGAACACGACGTCGTCCACTAATTGCGTTGTGTCTGTCATCGACTCCACCCTCATGACTCACCTGATCCAGTGCCGGCCGCCGATCGACTATGGGACGAAGGCGACATCGGACACCTTGACCTCTCCCCCGACCCGACTCACCGAGACGCGCATCCGCCATGCCCGCGGTGTCTTCTCTTTCGATCCCAGGTTCGTCGTCTCGACGTTCACCCCGACAAGCACAGCCGCTCCGTCCGCATCGATGGATTCGATACCCGCTTCGGTCACGGTTCCCACCGACTTCGCTTGCGCTTTCTGGACTACCTCGAGGAAGGCATTGGATCGGCTCTTGAAATCGTCGTAGAACCCGGCCGTCGATGAGTCGAGGACACGTTGGATATCCGCCTCGGCGTGCTCGTAGTCGATCGTGGTCAGATTCAATGCACCTTGCCGTCCCACCCGGAGATACTCCGCGCGTTGGGCATCGTCTCGGTGGTAGCTGTGGAGTCGGATTCCCAGCCAGCCGGCCAGGCCCCCCAGCGCCACCGTTGCGATCAGACCGACTACCACCGCTTTCTTGGGTCGCCGGTGATTCCGGGCGACCGTCTCGTCAGCGGCCGTTTCCGCCGACGCAACCGCCGTCTCGTCACCCGCGGTCACTGCAGACCTGCCTGCGGTACCAGCATGGATTCCAGCGACTGCCCCTGCTGTGCCCCCTTGGCGAGGTTCGACTGCCGGCGCATCACCCCATCGGGTCCCACGTAGGTGCCAGTGGCTGGGTTGTATTCGGCCACGCCTACCACCCCCGGGGGAAATTGGGGGATGTCCTGCCCGGTGATCGTCGCATTGGGATCTCCCTTCCAGTTGAATCCATCGTTGAGCGGGACGTACTCCTCGTCGCTCTCGCACATCGCAGCCGTCGGCGCACGCTTTCCCGGACGTGTCTCGCACGGGAGATTGCGCGCGCCGCGGACATTAAACATCGCGTCCTGCGGTACGCGGCAATACAATTCGCCTTCCGGCCGGTCCGGATAATCCTCGTGCGCGCTCACCCGTGCTTGCTGCGCCGGGAGGAAACCGGTCATACACGGCGGCGGGAGATTCACGTTGAGGTTGAAGCTGAGATACGCCCCGCGCATCCCCTGCTTGGTGTTGTGCGCGGCAGTCCCTGCCGCCTGCAGGACCTCGACGAGAGACGGCAGCAGCACCACCAGCTGCTCGAGCCCCGCGGCGTAGGTGACTCCCACATCAGCCACGCTCACCAGGTTCATCAGGATGATCGGCAGGGTGGGCTGCAGTCGATCGAACAGCGCCCGTGCCTGCGCTGACGCACCCGGTCCGTTCTTGACCAGTGACACGAGGTCGCGATCACGTGACTTCAACTGCTCCGAGACACTGGCGATACTCGCTGCCCAACGCTGGATTTCGTCCGACGTGTCGACCTGCGACCTCATCAGGGGTCCCGAGTTGTCGATCAGGTTGGTGATCGAATCCAGGTTGTTGCGGGCGTCTATCGCCAGCTTGGTGGAGCCTTTGACCAGTCTGGCGAGCTCCGGTCCGAGACCTCCGAATGCGGCGTAGGACTCATCCACGACCGTCCGGAGATTGTCCCGCGGAATCGCCATCAGGCCCTTGTCGGTGGCGTCGAGCAGTTTGCCGATATCCGGTGGTATCGAGGTGCGATCCGCTGCGATGACGTCCCCGTTCCGCAGGGCGGGGCCATCGCCGCTGCGCGGCACCAACTCGACGTACTGCTCGCCGATCGCGCTCTCGCTGTGCACGTGGGCATCCAGGTCTTTGGGGATCGGCACAGCGGAATCCAGTGCCAGGACCGCCGCAACACCCCGCGGTGTCAGCGTGACGTCCTTGATGCGACCGACCTCGACACCGCGGTACGTCACGTTTCCGGTCGCGTACAGGCCGGCAGCGTTCGTCAACTCGACGGTCACCCGGTAATGCCCAACCCCCAACAGCAGCTCCGGCAACCGCATGTAACCGAAGCCCATTATCGAACCGCCGATCACACTGATCACCGCGAACACGGCCAGCTGCACTCGGATCCTCTGGGAAATCAAGTCAGGCCCCCTGATCGGTGCGGTATGGGACGGTGAGCGGGTTGCCCTGATTGAAATAGCCGCCGTTGAGGCAGGGGCTGGGGAACTGGCCTATGGTGCGGCCCCACTGCAATTCCAGCTCCGTCAGATCGCACTCCCACTTCGTCCCGGTGAAGAACGACGCGTCCAGGCGACTCAGGGTCAAGTCGATGATCGCCGTCAGATTCGCGGCGTCGCCCCGAAAGAAGTTCGGGACCGTGTCCAGGAAGAACGGATAGCTCGGGAACAGATGCAGGGCGCGCAGCAGCGCCGGCCCGGCGTTCGCCAGCGACTCGGCGACCGGGGCGAGGTCGTTGAGTTCTGCGACCAGGGTCGCCTGCGTCCGACCGATCGAATTCGACCAGGACTCACCGAACTTGCTCAGCTGATCGGCCAGCTCGGTCAGTTTCTCCCGTTCATCCTTGAGCACGGTCAGCGCGTCGGGAATTGTCCGCAGCGCCGTGTCGACGACGTCTTTCTGGGTTGCGAACTTATCCACCAGGTTGTTCAGGTTGTCGGTGGCACCGATGATGTCGTCGGTCTGCTTGTTCGTATCGCCCATGAACGTGTCCAGTCGCGCGATGAGGCTACGGAGATCCTGCTCCCTGCCATCGACCGCGGTGGCGAACGCCTTGGTGATCTCCTCCACGTGCCGGATACCGCCGCCGTTGAGAAATGTGGAGACCACCGCGAGCGTCTGGTCGGTCGTCGGATAGCTGGCCGCCGACGCCAGTGAGATGAGCCCGCCGTCACCGAGCCTGCCTTGCGGGGCATCGTCTTTGGGCGGTGCGAGTTCGATGTGCAGCGATCCCAGAAGGCTCGTCTGGCCCAGGCCCGCGGTCGCATTGGCCGGCAGCTGGACGTCGCCGTTGAGGCGGATCGTCAGCAGCGCATGCCAATCCTGCCGTTCGATGCGGGTGACCGTCCCGACCGTCACATCGCCGACCCGGACCCGCGAGTTCGGTTGCAGATTGTTGACGTCGGGCAGCTGTGCATAGACGGTGTAGGAGCCCGGGCCGCGCCCCTCGGTGCCCGGCATCGGGAGCGTGTTGAGGCCGCGCCACCCACAACCCGAAAGTGTCGCCATCAGCAGCGTCGCGATCACGATCGCCAACCTGCTGCGGCTTGCCGGTCTCATTGCGCACCGCCGGGAAGCAACAGCCCGGTCAGGCCTGATTCCGGATTCGACGGCGCCGCGTTGACCTGGCCCGGCAGCGCCGCCCAGAAGTCGGCGGCCGGCGGACCGGGCTGCGCGGGCGGAACGGGTTGCGGCGCCGGCGCGTCCGGTACGTGATCGGGGCGCAGCCAGTCCTCGCTGTAGGTGATCTCGTTCGGCCGAGCACTGGCGCCGACGAACAGGTTCTCGCCGAGCGGTAGCCAGTTGTACTGACGATTCTTGACTATCGGCGCGAGGTACTGAACACACAGTTTCGCTGCCTGCTCGGAATTGCGGCGCGAGGCCGCCTGGACTGAACCGCAGACGAACGAAATCGGGTCGCTCAGGTTGTTCGGCGATAGCGCGCCCGTCAACGTCCCCTGGGCCGGCTGGTAGATGTTGAGGAAGTTCTGAGCGGTATTGGGAGCTACATGGAGGAACTGCTTCAGGTCCCCGATGCTCTGGCCCAGCGCTTCGGTAATCGAGGCGGTCCTATCCGCCACCACGCCCAACGGCTCCCGGTTCTTCGCCACGAATGCGCCCGCCTTCTCCGCCAAGACATTGAGATCCGCGACGGCATTCGCGATCCCCTGCGGGTCGCTGGTCAAGGCGGAGCTGGCTGTCGCGAGGTTTCGATTCAGGTGCCGCAACACGTCGTCGCTGTCCCGCAGCGCCGTCGTCAGGATCGACAGGTTCTTGACGGTGCTGAATACGTCGTCACTGTGATCCCCCAACGCGGATATCGCCCGTGACAACTCGATGATCGTCTCGTGAATCTCGGGGCCTCTGCCCCGCAGGTTGTCCGCCGCGGTGTCGACGAATTCACCGAGTGTGCTGACACCGCCCGGCTTGATCGGCTGCAGCGTCTTCGTCAGCCGCTGCAGTTGTTCGCGGAACTGGTCCCACTCCACCGGAACCACGGTGCGCTCCCGGGGTATCACCGAGTCATCGGCCAGCACGGGGCCCCCGGAATAGGCGGGGGTGAGTTGGACCGCCCGCGCGCTGACCAGTGACGGCGACAAGATGACGGCGTTGACCTCGGCCGGGACGCGATACTTGTTGTCGAACCAGAAATCGATCTTCACACGTTCGGGTTCCGGGGTGATCTTGGTGATCTCCCCGACGCGCACCCCCAGAATCCGTATCTCGTCGCCGGAGTAGATCCCGTTGGCGCTGTCGAAATAGGCCGACGCATGGGTTCGGCCGATCCCACGGTCAGATCCGAACAGCAGCACCGCACCGCCGACCCCGAGGACGGCGAGCACACCGGCCGCAGCCCGCCTGGCGGTCCGTCGCGTGACGCTCACCGCGCACCTCCTTGCACTACCTCACCGGGGGCGGTCTGGAAAATCGGCCGCTGCGGCAGGACCGGCGCGGACTGCTGGTCCTGGGGCGCCGGCGCGGGCGGACCGGGCGGCGCACCTCCGGGCGGCGGGGCGGGCGGTTCATCACGAAGCGGATAGCAGCCGGTGCCCCAGTTGAGCGGACACGGTTGGTCGTCGGCGTTACCCGTGATCGCGTCGGGCAGGTACACCCGTGGTGGTCCGCCCTGGCCTGTCCTCGGGTACGGCACCGGTAGCGGCGGCGTACCGGGTTGACCGACCTGCGGATCAGTGCGGTCCGACGGCAGCAGGACGTTGGGGTCCAGCCCCAGGTCGGAGAACGCCGACTCGATGTAGGGCTGAATGAACTGTCCCGGCACGACATTTGCCACATAGGCCTTGAAGAACGGGCCCGACGAGACCGCCTCACCGAGCCCGAGGACATGCCAGTTGAATCTCTTCAGCCATTCCTGCAGCTTCTCTTTGCGCTGCTCGACGATCGTCAGAACACCGTTCAGTTTGTCCAGCAGCGGAGTCAGCGACTCCTGGTTGTCATCGATGAATCCGCTGATCTCCCGGCTGAACAACGAGATGTTGGCCGACAGCTGGCCCAGCGCAACGCTCTCGGCGTTGATCTGACTGAGCAGAGCATCCGTCTCGGCGACCAGCCGAACGATCTGGTCACTGCGCTGCGCCAGCACGTTCGTCGATTTCCGGGCGTTGGCCAACAAAGTGCGCAGCTCGTTATCGCGCCTGCTGATGGTCTTCGCGAAGCGTGACACGCCCTGGATCGCGACCCGCAGGTCCGGCGGCGTGTCCTGAAAGGTCTCCGCCAGCGTGTGCAGCGAGTCCGCCAACCGATCGGTGTCGATCCCGCTGATCGCCGCGCTCAAGTCACCCAGCGCATCGGGAAGCTGATAGGCCGGCGTGGTCCGGTCGATCGGGATCGGGCCCTTCTGCCAGCCGTCGCCCCGCGGCGTCACCCCCAGCATCTTGGTACCGAGCAGGCTCTTGGTCTTGACTGCCGCCTCTGTGCGATCCCCGAGGCGCACTTTCCCAGAGACCCGGAAGGTGACCCGGACCTGCCGCCCGTCGAGCTCGACGTCGCTGACCTTGCCGACCGTGATACCGGCGACTTGTACCTCCGCGTGCGGAGTCAGGCCCCCGGCCTCCGCGAAATAGGCGGAATAGCGCTTCGTCGCCGAGATCAGCGGAATCGAATCGTAGTACCACGTACCCAGTACGAGCGCCACGAGCGTCGCAAGGCCGACGATGCCGATCGTCAGATGATTGCGTTCCTGAAACGACGTCACTTTGGGGTGCACCTTCCCGACGGCTGGCCTGCCACCTTCACGTACATCGGTTGGCCGCCTTTGCCATTGAGCTTGAGCACCAGTTCGCAGAAGTAGAACGAGAAATAGTCTCCGTTCAGCGCCTGCCGATTGAGCGCCTTGACCGATTCCGGCATCTGCTCAAGCACATACTCGAGGTCCTCCTTCTGCGCAAGCAGATTGTTCGACACCTGATCGGTCGCATTGAGGATCCGCTGCACTGGTGCGCGCCCCTGTTGAAACAGCCTGCCGATAGACGCCGTCGCCGCATTCGCGTACCGAATACCCCGGCCGATGTCCTCCTTGCGCTCGGCCAGTCCGTGTACGAGTTCGGCAAGCGAGTCGATCGCCTGCCCGAACTGCTGACTGTTGTCACCGAGAGACCCCAGGACCGTGTTGAGGTTGGTGATCACCTCACCGATGAGCATGTCTCGGTCGGCCAGGGTGTCGGTCAGCATCGCCGTCTGGTCGAGTAGCGAACCGACCGTGACCCCTTGACCTTGAAAGGCACCGACGAGCTGACTGGTGAGAATGTTGATCTGCTCGGGGTCCAACGCCCGGAAAAGCGGCCTGAAGCCCTGCACCAGCGCATCCAGATCGAGCGCGGGCATCGTTTGCGAGAGCGGGATGGCACTGCCGTGGGCGAGCAGTTTCGTGCCCCCGGCGCCTTCCTCGAGGGCGAGGTACCTGCCGCCGATGACGTTGTCCCAGCGGATCACAGCCCGGGTGCCTTCAGTCAGTGCCACCGAGTGGTCGGTGCTGAATTCAACCTTCACGGTCCCGTTGTCGTTGAGGGACAGCCGCTGGACCTGCCCGACCTCCACACCTGCGATGCGCACGAAATCCCGTCGGGACAGCCCGGTCACATCACTGAACTCGGCCGAATACGAACTCGCCCCTCCGAATCGGAACTGCCCGAAGATCGTGATCAACACGAACACCGCGAGAGACATGACGAGCA
The DNA here is from genome assembly GCF_055419425.1 of Mycobacterium sp. IDUB_21. Lineage (NCBI taxonomy): Bacteria > Bacillati > Actinomycetota > Actinomycetes > Mycobacteriales > Mycobacteriaceae > Mycobacterium > Mycobacterium sp. IDUB_21. Next base: position 86,390 of record NZ_JBVAXQ010000017.1, read on the forward strand.
CGAACAGCCCGACTCGCACAGCAGTGGCCGACAACTTCTGCTTCACAGCGATTGTGTCCCTTCCCCTGGCTGTTTCATCTGGCTCATCCCGGTGGCGGTGGCGGTGCAGGCGCCGGGTCGGCCGGTGGCGCGGGTTCCGGCGCCGGCGGAACGTGCGGGAAGAGCGGTACCCCGTCGGGCCCGTACATCGGAGCCCCGTAGGGCGGCGTCTCGGGCCCGTACTTCGGTTGCGGGCCAACGGCCGGTCCGGGCAGACACTGCCTGACTGCCGGCGGCAACGGCACCGCGCGCGTGACACGGAACCAGTCCGCGTAGCAGAATTGGCCGATTCCGGGGTTCGGTCTCAGATCGAGGCCCGTTCCCCAGCCGGTGTTGGTCACCAGGTGGCGCACCGGAAAGTTGTTCTTGACGTCCGGCAGCGAGCCGCAGCCCGGTTTTCCGCCGGGCCCGCCCTTGGCCGCGATGATCGGGAGATTGTCCGGGTAGCGGTAGATCTCGTCACCGAGCAGCAGCGCGACATCCACGATCAGGGTCGCTCCGTCGCGGCCCCCCATGTAACCGGGCAGGTCATAGTCATCGATCAGAACCTGCGAACCGACAAGTGTGCACGTCAGGGACGGGTTGTATTTGAACAGCAGGTTTGTGGTCGACTTAAGCGCTTCAATGCTGTGGGCCAGGTTCTGCTGGTTCGGCCCGACCAGGTTGTCGCCGGCCCGGGCGAAACCCGACAATTCCAGCAGCAGCGCATCGACGTCCTTGGCGTGCGTGGTCAGCGTCGTACTCGTCGTGGCCAGCGCGTCGAGCGTGCTGACAATATCCGGAGCCGCCGATGCGTAGGTCCCGCTGAGATCTCTGAACGTTCGCCAGTCACCGGCGATCGTGTCGGTGCGGGCGTTGACCGCCTCGAGGACCTGGTCGGTCGCGGTGATCGCCCGACCCATGTTCTCGCCCTGACCTCGCACTCCCTCGGCGAGGGCGGACAGCACCGCGTCGAGCTTCGCCGAATCGATCTGGCGGACCACGCCCACCAGGTTCTCGAAAACGGTGTTGACCTCGGTCGACACATTCTGTGATCGCAGTGTGGCGCCCGCTACGACGCTCTTGGGGCTGGGATCAGCCGGATAGATCAAGTCCACGTATTTGGCGCCGAAAACAGTGGTCGCCGCGATTCTGGCTTCCACATTGGCCGGTATGTTCTTCAGCTGAGCCGGTTCGATATCCAGTTTCATCCGTACCGAATCACCGACGCTGGTGATGTCGCCGACGCGCCCGACCTGTACGCCGCTGAGTTTGACCTTGGCGCCGGTCTCCATGACCAGGCCGGAACGATCCGAGGTCAACATCACCGACTTGTAGCGGTGGAATGATCCGGTGAACAGGTTCGCGACCACCCAGGTGGTCAACGCCATCACGACAAGGAAGATCAGCGGCCACCATCGTGGGGAGATGCGGGACTCGTCCGGTGCGATATCCAAGATGTCAACCTGCCAAGTGAAAGTTGCCGGTCGCTCCGTAGACGGCCAGGGTGATCGCGACGGTCACCACGACCGACGCGAGCAGCGATGCGCGGGTTGCGCGCCCCACCGCTTCGCCGACCCCAGACGGCCCGCCGCTGGCGGTGAACCCGTAATAGGTGTGAATGAGCATGATGACGACACCGGCAGTGGCTACCTGTGCAAACGACCACAACAAATCGGTCGGGTTCAGGAATGTGCGGAAGTAATGGTCGTAGACGCCTGCGGATTGCCCGTAGACGTAGATCGTTCCGGCCCGGGCGGCGAAGAACGCCATCACAACCGCCACGCAATAGAACGGCACGACTACCACCAGCCCGCCGATGACACGGGCCGAGGCCAGGTACGCGATCGATCGAACCCCGATAACCTCCAGTGCGTCGATCTCCTCATTGATCCGCATGGCGCCGAGTTGGGCGGTCGCACCGGCGCCGATTGTCGCGGCCAGCGCGAATTCCGCAGTCAGCGGGGCGATGATCCGGACGTTGAAGTACGCCGACGCAAATCCCGTCAACGCCTCGACACCGACTTGGGAGAACTGGTTATAACCCTGGGCTGCCACGATTGCGCCCGTCGTGAGCGTCAAGAAGGCGACAATCGCGATCGTCCCGCCGATCAGCGCAAGTGCACCGGAGCCCAGGCTCATCTGCGCGATGACCCGCAGGAACTCGACGCGGTAATGCACGAAGACGTCCCGGGTGGCCGACAGTGTCTTGACATGAAACTGGATCTGCGCGCCGAGCCGGTCCCAGTGGTCGGCGAAATCGTCGAATCGCCGGGTCAGTCGCGAAGAGATGCCGTCGACTGGTTGGCTCATAGCCCGACCCGGAATCCCAGTGCGGTGACAACGATGTTGATCACGAACAGCGCCATGAAGGAGAACACCACGGTTTCGTTGACAGCCCGGCCCACACCGGCCGGACCGCCGGTGACCGAGATGCCCATATAGCACGCGATCAGGCCGGCAGTCATGCCGAACAGCGTCGCCTTGATGAAGGCGATGATGACATCAGAGATTCCGGTCAACAACGTCAGGCCTGCCACGAAAGCCCCGGGGGTGACGTGCTGGGTGAACACCGAGAAGACGAACCCGCCGAACAGGCCCACCAGAATGACCAAGGGCGACAAAAGGAATGCGACCAGGGTTGCCGCCAGCACCCGGGGAATGACCAACGCCTGGATCGGGTCGATACCCATGACCCGCAGTGCGTCGAGCTCTTCCCGGATGGTACGCGCCCCGAGGTCCGCGCAGATCGCAGTCGCTCCGGCACCTGAGACCACCAGCACCGTCAGGATCGGGCCGATCTGCAGGACAGTGCTGAGCGCCGCACCCGTGCCGGAGAAGTCGGCGGCCCCGAATTCGTTCAACAGGATGTTGAACAGGAACACGGCCAGGACAGTGAACGGGATCGACATGACCAACGTCGGAGCAAGCGACACCCGCGCGACGAACCAGGTCTGCGTCAGGAATTCACGCCAGGCGAACGGTGCGCGGAACAGCTGGACGAACGTGTCCAGACACATCGCGAAGAACCCACCGAGTACTCGTACGGGTTTGGCGGCGGCGACACGGATCTCCCTCACGCGGCGGTGCCGCTCTCACGGTATTCGGGGCCCGCCCCGGCCGGCTCGACCATGCCGCCATCAGCGCACCGCGTACTGATCAGTCGGGGAGATGAATCCCGCTCCACCGAGCGCCAAGACCCCGATCCGAGCACTACTCGCCCCCCGACTGTCGCTCCCCATTGATGTCGTCACAATGTCGCGAAGTGTGACTGTTCGAGGCCGAGCCTAGGTGAGTGACCTGCGTCAACGACAGCCAAAACAACACGTTCAGCCAAACCTCCAAAGCGGCACATGTTTTTTGTGCTGCCCTATGAACCGCCCCCGGGCGGCAGGCCGGAGTTCACCCCCCGACACCGGCACCGAGCAACGTCTCAGCGTCCGAAGTGCGGGGAGGAGCTGCACTCGCGGATGCGCCCTGATCACACTTCGCCGCGCCCCGCAACGCGTTCCGCGCTGCTTCGACGCGCTCACGCGCCTGTGCAAGACGTTCCTCCGCTTCCCGATGCGCAACTTCCGCCGCCCCGCGTGCCTTCGCGGCGGTCGGGCCGGCTTCTGCCGCACGCCTGACGACTTCCATCAGAGCCTGGGCTTCGGCAGCACACGCGGCGGCGTCCGTCTCTGCCTCCTGCACTTCGCATCCGGCGACATCGATCTGCTGGGCCGATCGCGCACTAGCCGCCGACACGGCGTCCCCACCCGATTCGGGCTCGTCCCCGCCGCCTTCCGGGACACCGGCCGCGTCTAGTTCCTCGAAGGCGCGGCGCACGCTCTTCACTTGCGCGGTGCGGGCGGCCAGATCCGCGGCGGTCTGTTTGACTGCGAGCTTGGCTTTCTCGACCGCAGCCTTGGCGTCGTCGGCCCGCTTCGTTGCAGCCGCGATGATCTCCGCGGCATCTGCCGCCACCTCGACAGCTGCCGCCTGCGCTTCAACCAACGATCGCCGGGCAGCGTCGGTAGCCGCGGCACACGCTGCGGCCGCGGCCTCGGCTTCTTCTACCGCACGCCGAGCGGTCTCGAGTTCAGCAGCTGCGACAGCCTTGTCAGCCTCGGCCGCGGCATCGCGTGCCGCCCGTTTCACCGCTTCCACCCGGGCCGCCGCCTCGGGAATCGTCGCCTCGGCGTCACGGTACGACCGCTCCGCCGCCTCGACTTCAGCGGCGGCCTCGGCGATCGCCGCTTCGGTGTCACGCAGTTTCTGCTTAGCCGCGTCGACTCCGGTCTCGGCATCGGCGACCGCGGCATCCGCTGTCTCCAGTGCGGTTACGTTGGCCGCCAGGGATTCTCGTGCCGTCGCAGCACGCTCGAGGGCGTCCGAGTGCGCGCTTTCGGCCGCGAACCGCGCCGCTTCTGCGACGGCTCCGGCCGCTGCCGCATACGTGACCACATCCGCGAGTAGCGTGACCTCGCTGTCGCACGTGGCGAGACGGGCTTCGGCGTCGTCGCGGGCACGAACAGCCGCCTGCATTGCGTCCAGCCGACCGGCGAGTTCGACCTCCGCGTGCGCCAAGGCATCACGTGCGCTTTCGCGCGCACGCACGAGAGCGGCCGCACTCGTTGTGATGGCCGCTGTTGTCTCGGCCAGGATCTGCCTTGCCTTCGCGGCACGTGCCATTCGGGCGGCGAGTTCCGACTCCGCGTCCCGCGCCACCTGCTGCGCATTCTTGGCATGCGCCACAGCTGCGGCAACGCGCTGTTCGGCGGTCTGCTCGACGGCGGCCGCAGCCACGGCTTCGACCGGCCGGACGGTATGTGCTGCGGTGCTTCGCGTCCCGCTCCCGACGGCCTCCGGCGATCTCAGGATCCTGAGGGTGTCCCGGTTGATGACGAAGTAAGTCGTCGCCACCAGGAAGATGAACAGTGAGATAACAGTGTCCGTCCCGATCGCGCCCTCGGCGACGCCGTCTCCACGCAGCAACAGTACGCAGAACCGGCCGAGCGCATAGGAAGCCACATAGCACACGAACAGTAGGCCCGGCTCCAATCGAACCCGGCGATCGAGTTTGATCAGGAAAACGAATACTATTACATCCCAAAGTGATTCGTAGAGGAATATCGGATGCACCACCAGCGCCACCTCGCCGGTCGAAACCCCGTTGACCGCATGTACGTCGACGAACCCGGCGGAATCCTCTCGGGAAAAGATCGCCAGTCCCCATGGCAGGTCCGTTGCACGACCGAAGAATTCCTGATTGAAGTAGTTGCCGATCCGCCCGACCGCCTGTGCGAGTACAAGGCCCGGGGCCACGGCGTCGGCAACGCCGGCCGTCGATACGCCACGACGCCGGCACGCGATCCACGCCCCGACCCCGCCCATCGCGATCACGCCCCAGATCCCCAGTCCGCCGGCCCACACTCGCAGCGTTGCACCGAAGCCCGCACCCCCGGTACCGAAATACGTCCGCCAATCCGTCGCCACGTGGTAGAGACGACCTCCGATCAGGCCGAACGGGATCGCCCATAGTGCGACGTCGTAGACGGCTCCGGGTGCACCACCCCGGTCCACCCATCGCCGCTCACCGATCCCGGCCGCCACCACGATTCCGGCAATCACCAACAGCGTGTAGGCACGGATCGGCAGCGGCCCAAGGTGCCAGACACCCTGCGAGGGGCTGGGAAGGTATGCCAGAACGGTCTGTGAGCCGTCCCGGTAAGTCCGGAGACTCCCGATCTTGGGAGGATTCGAGTTATGGGACGTGCAAGCAGGTATCCCG
>NZ_JBVAXQ010000018.1:0-89928 GCF_055419425.1 Mycobacterium sp. IDUB_21
TCTACAACACCATCCGACCCCACCAGGCCCTCGACGACCGCACCCCCAAACAGGCCTACCTGACCACAACTCACCACGAAACCCTGCCAACTTCTTGACTCAAGACACCGTTCCACTGACATCGTGCCGACCCGCTTTACGCTGGCGCCATGGAGCAGCAATTGCACTTCGTCACCATCGCCGCAACCGATCTGGCCGCCACCCGAGGTTTCTACGCTGCACTGGGCTGGAGCCCGCTGCTGGATGTCGAGGGCGAGATCATCTTCTATCAGACGGCGCCGGGACAGCTGTTGGGTTTCTTCCTGGCGGACAAGTTCAACCAGGATCTGGCACTGCCCGGCGACCATTCCCGGGTATCCGGCGTCACCATGGCCCATAACGTCGACAGCCCCGACGAAGTGACCGCGCTCGCCCATGCCATGGCCGGTGCGGGTGGCGCGGTCCTCAAAGCTCCGCAACCGGGCCAGTTCGGCGGCGTGTTCCACGCCCATGTCCAAGACCCCAATGGACTGATCTGGGAAATCGCCCACAACCCCGGCTGGCGAATCGAGCCCGACGGCACCGTGCGCCTCGGCTCAACGTCGTAGGGTGACGCGGGGAGACAGCGCGAAAGGAACACCACGACGATGCCAACTCTGCTGAGCATGGCGTTGGGTGCGGCCCCGATCTTCGGTGGAGCCCTGCTGGCCGCGACGGCCGGGCAGCTGAAGGGCCCGGATCCGCGCGGCCTGATCAAAGCGGACCTCGACCTGCTCGACCGGCTGCCGGCGGAGCAGACGAAACGGCGGGCCGACCTGCAACGCACCATCGACGAGCGCATCGACGACCTGGTCGCCGCGTCCGACCGGAGCAGGGCGTTGCGGGCCGCGGCGATCTCCTATCAGGGCAACTGGCGCGACGCGGTGCTGTTCGTGTGCTCGGTGCTGTTCGCCTATGTCTGGTGGCATGTCAACCATGAGCGCGGCAATTGGTTGCCGATGTTCGTCGTGCTGGTCCTGGCGTGCGTCATGACCGCGATCTATGCGGTGCGCGGGATGTTACGGGGCTTTACGGCTGGCAGGCGGCGCCGGACATGACCGACATCATCGAGATTCCACGCCGGCACAACCCTTTTCCGGCGACCGGGGTGGTCCGCGACCGCAACGGCGTCCCACACTACGAGCAGTTGCCCGCCACCCTGCTCGACTTGCTGGCGGAGCAGGCCGAGTCCCGGCCGAACAGCGAGGCAGTCATCGAGCTCGGAGGTGAGGCGGTGACCTACCGGCAGTTGTGGCAGCGCGCGGCACGGGTGGCCGGCGGGCTGCGCGCCGACGGGCTGGAGCGCGGCGACCGGGTCGGGGTGCGCTACCCCGCGGGGCTCGACTGGGTGCTGGCGTTCTGGGGGGCGCTGATGGCCGGTGGCATACCGGTGGCCGTCAACACCCGTTCGGCCGCACCGGAGGTCGACTTCGTGCTCACCGATGCCGGAGCGCGCATGGACTTGGCGCCCGGTACCGCGCTGCCCGACGGCCAACCGTATGTGGTGGACGGACTTGAACCGAGCGACATCGCGGCGCTGTTCTACACCTCCGGCACCACCGGGCGCCCCAAAGGAGTGCCCACCACCCACGAGGCGTTCTTGACCAACGCCGAGAACATGATGCGATCCATGGGCCAGTCCCGGGCGCTGGGCGAGGAACTGCGTACCTTGATCTCGGTCCCGCTGTTTCACGTGACCGGTTGCAACTCGCAGCTGTTGGCCGCCGCTTACGCCGGGGGAACGGCGGTGATCATGCCGGCGCTGAGCCTTCCCGAGTTGATCACCACGCTTCCCGCGCAACGGATTTCCTCGATGGTGACGGTGCCTGCGGTCTACGCGCTGCTGTTGCGGCACCCCGATTTCGCCGGCGTCGACGTGACCGGGGTGCGCTGGGTCGGCTACGGCGGCGCGCCGACGGCGCCGGCCCTGGTGCGCGCGCTGCGCGACGCGTTCGGTGCGGCAACGGTTTTCAACGGCTACGGCATGACCGAGACGGCCTCGCTGATGACGGTGCTGCCGGACTCCGACGCGGTCGAACACGCCGACTCGGTCGGCTACGTGGTGCCCTCGGGTGACATCGGTGTAGCCCCGCTCGACAGTAGCCCCGGCGATCTCACCGTCGGCGAGCTGGTGGTGCGCGGCGCGAATGTGATGGGTGGCTACTGGAATCGGCCCGATGCCACGGCTGCCACCATCGTCGACGGCTGGCTGCACACCGGCGATGTGGTCCGCGTCGACGACGCCGGCCGGGTGCACATCATCGACCGGCTCAAAGACATCATCATCCGTGGCGGCGAGAACGTCTCCAGTGTCGAGGTGGAGGCCGCGCTGTTGTCGGCGCCCGGGGTTGCCGACGCCTGTGTGCTGGCGGTGCCCGACGACGTGATGGGCGAGAAGGTCGGCGCGGTGTTGCTCGGCGAAGGCCGGCAGGACCTAGACGTGGCCGCGGTGCTCGACTACTGCCGCGGTCAGCTGGCGGACTTCAAGGTGCCGCAGTACATCACCGTCGTCGCCGAGGAACTGCCGCGCACCGCCAGCGGCAAGCTGCTCAAAGGGCAGCTGCGTGAGCAGGTCCAGTGGGGCCCGCCCCTGCGGTGAAAGCCGACTTGTCGGTGCCCCGCGCTACCTTGCCGGTATGGACACAGCCCTGCTGATCCTCCTTACGTCACTCGCGCTGCTGGCGGTGATCCTCCAGGTCGTTGCGCTACTGCGTCCGGGCGGCGGGGCGATCTCACCTGAGCAGCTCACCGCGCTGCGCGGCGACAGTGAGAGGGTGGAACGAACGCTGCGCGAAGAGCAACATGCCGGGCGAGCCGAACTGGCCCAGGCGTTCCACCACTGGCAGACGATGTTGCATCGGTTCGGCTCGACGCAGCAGGGCTCGCTGGAGAAACTGGGCTCCACACTGGATCGGCAGCTGGGGAGCCTGCAGACCGAGAACACCGCGCAACTGGAGAAGATGCGCGCGACGGTCGACGAGAAGCTGCAGGCCACCCTGGAAACCCGGCTGGCCCAATCTTTCACGCAGATCTCCGAGCGCCTGGAAGCCGTGCAGCGGGGACTCGGCGAGATGCAGACGCTGGCCACCGGAGTGGGCGACCTGAAGCGCGTTCTGACCAACGTCAAGACCCGCGGCATCTTCGGTGAGGCGCAACTGGCCGCGCTGTTGGCGGAGACGCTGACGCCCGAGCAGTACCTCACCAACGTCAGCACCGTGCCGGGATCGGCTGCGCGGGTGGAGTTCGCGATCCGGCTACCCGGCGGCACCGATACCGGAGAAGTGCTGTTGCCGATCGACGCCAAGTTTCCGCGCGAGGACTTCGAGCGTCTGCTCGACGCGCAGGAGAACGCCGACGCGGCGGGGGAGGCCGCTGCGCGACAGGCGTTGGTCCGGCGGATCGAAGCCGAAGCCGGCGACATCTGCGACAAGTACCTCGCGCCGCCGCACACCACCGACTTCGCGATCCTGTTCCTGGCCACCGAGAGTCTCTACGCCGAGGTGCTGCGCCAACCCGGGCTGTTCGAGCAGATTCAGGCCAAGTACAAGATCACCCTGGCCGGCCCGACGACGTTGTCCGCCCTGCTCAACAGCCTGCGGATGGGCTTTCGCACACTGGCGATCGAGAAGCGCAGCAGCGAGGTCTGGCAGGTGCTCGGCGCGGTCAAGACCGAGTTCGGAAAGTTCGCGGCCGTGCTGGAGAAGACCCGCAAGCAACTCGACACCGCCCGCAACACCATCGACACCGCGGGCGTGCGGACCCGGGCCATCGAACGCAGGCTGCGCGCGGTGGAATCACTGCCCGAACCGGAAGCCGAAGCCATGCTGGCTGAACTGGCCGACGGTGACGAAGCGGGTGAACTTGACATCGGATTCAGTTAATATGCCCGGATGGATGCCGTTTCGGCCGCGCCGGCCCGTCAACGACCGGCGACGGTGCGCGGAGCGCGGACCCGGGCCGCGCTGGTCTCGGCGGCGCGCAAGGTGTTCGAGCGGGACGGCTATCTCGACGCCAAGCTGACGGACATCACCAAGGCGGCCGGCTGCGCCACCGGGTCGTTCTACACCTACTTCGCGAACAAAGAAGAGATCTTCGCCGGCGTGCTCGAGCAGGCGCAGCAGGACATGATGCATCCGGGCATGGGCCGGGTAAGCGGCACCGACGACCCGTACGCGGTGCTCGAGGCGAGCAATCGTGCCTATCTGGAAGCGTATCGGCGCAATGCGAAGTTGATGGGACTGCTTGAACAGGTAGCCCAGGTCGATCCCAAATTCCGGGTCTTCCGGTCCCGGCGGGCGGATGCGTTCATCCAACGCAATGCCGCCGGAATCGCCGACCTGCAGGCGCGCGGGATCGCCGGTGCCGACGTCGATCCACTGCTGGCATCGCGGGCGCTCTCGGGGATGGTCAGCCGACTGGCGTACAGCATCTTCGCGCTCGAAGAGGCCACCGACGTCGACTTCGACGAACTGGTGGACACGGTGACACGGCTGTGGGCCAATGCACTGCGCTTCCCGGCCGTCAATTATTGAAGTTGACACCGGATTCAATTACCGTGACGAACTACCGACAGCGAGGAAGTTGCCCATGAAGGTTGCCGAGCGAGTCGTCATCGTCACCGGTGGCGGAGGCGGTATCGGCGGGGCGCTGGCGGCGGCGCTTGCCCGGGCCGGGGCAAAGGTGGTGGTGGCCGACCTCGATGCCGGCGCCGCCACGGCGGTAGCCGACGCGGTCAACACCGAGCAACCGGGCGCGGCGGTAGGTTGCGGCGGCGACGTCTCCGACACCGAGGTGATCCGGGAGCTGATCGCGCTCGCCGAGCGCCACTACGGACCCGTCGACATGTACTTCGCCAACGCCGGAATCACCGGTGCCCCCGGCCTCGATGCCGGCGAAGCCGATTGGGACCAGGCGATCGACGTCAACCTGCGCGCCCACATCCGCGCCGCGCAGCTGCTGGTTCCCGGCTGGATCGACCGCGGTGAGGGATATTTCGTCTCCACCGCGTCAGCAGCCGGTCTGCTCACCCAACTGGGTGGTGCCACCTACGCGGTCACCAAACATGCTGTCGTCGGATTCGCCGAATGGCTCAACATCACCTACGGCGATCAGGGCGTGCGGGTCAGCTGCCTGTGCCCGATGGGCGTCAATACCAAGCTGCTCTATGCCGGTGAAGAATCCGGTGATCCGCTGGGGGATCTCGCCACCCGGGCGGTCACCACGGCCGGCGAGGTGCTCGAACCGGCCGCCGTAGCCGACGAGGTGCTCGCGGCCATCGATGACGAACGCTTCCTGATCCTGCCGCACCCGGCCGTGCTGGAGATGTACCGCCACAAAGCCACCGACTACGACCGCTGGCTGCGCGGAATGCGCCGCTACCAGCGCGCCCTGATCAATCCCGAAGTGTCTAGCTGAGGAGCCTGCATGTCACTGTTTGAAATGTCGGAGCGCGCAACGAAATACCGGTCCGACCTGCTGGAGTTCATGGACAGCTGCGTGTACCCGGCGGAGGCGGTCTATGAGACACAGATGGCCGAATCCGACAACCCGCATTTTCAGCCCCCGATCTTGGAGGAACTCAAAGCCGAGGCGCGTAAACGCGGTCTGTGGAACCTGTTTCACCCCCACCCGGACGTCGGTCCGGGCCTGACCAACCTGGAATACGCGCCGCTGGCCGAGATCATGGGCCGCAGCCCGCAGCTGGCGCCGGAGGCGACCAACTGCAGCGCACCGGACACCGGCAACATGGAGGTGTTCGCGCTGTTCGGCAGCGATGAGCACAAGGAGAAATACCTCAAGCCGCTGCTCGAGGGGAAGATCCGCTCGGCGTTCGCGATGACCGAGCCGGCGGTGGCCAGCTCCGATGCCACCAACGTGCAGCTGTCGATGGTTCGCGACGGCGACAGCTATATCCTCAACGGCCGGAAATGGTTCGCGTCCAACGCCTTACATCAAAATTGTAAGGTGATGATCGTGATGGGCAAGACCGATCCGGAAGCCGCCACCCATCGGCAGCAGTCGATGATGGTGGTCCCCATCGACGCGCCGGGCGTCACCATCTTGCGCGGTGTACCGGTCTTCGGCTACCAGGACCGTGAAGGCCACGCCGAGATCGACTTCCATGACGTCCGGGTGCCGGTCAAGGATGTGCTCAAAGGCGAGGGGGAGGGCTTCGCGATCGCCCAGGCTCGGCTGGGCCCGGGTCGTATCCACCACTGCATGCGCTGCATCGGCATGGCCGAGCGAGCATTGGAGTTGCTGTGCAGGCGCGCACAGTCGCGGGTCACCTTCGGTAAACCGGTCTCCGACAACGCCAACATCCGCGACTGGATTGCCGAGGCGCGCATCGATATCGAGATGATCCGGCTGCTCACCCTCAAGACCGCCTACCTGATGGACACCGTCGGCAACAAGGCGGCACAGGTCGAGATCGCGGCGATCAAGGTCGCCGCACCCGACATCGCGCTGAGGATCGTCGACCGGGCAATCCAGGTGCACGGTGCCGGTGGGGTCACCGACGACTTCCCGCTGGCGGGCTTCTGGGCGCACCTGCGCACCCTGCGGCTCGCCGACGGTCCCGATGAGGTGCACAAGCGCGCCATCGCCCGCCAGGAACTGAAGAAGCACCGGGAGGTCTCGCAGTGACGACGACGGATTTGACCGGGCGCACCGCGATCATCACCGGCGCGTCCCGGGGTATCGGTCTTGCCATCGCGCAGCGACTGGCCGACGCGGGCGCCAACGTGGTACTCACCTCGCGCGATCAGGACAGCGCCGACGCCGCGGCCGCCCAGATCAACGGCAACGCCCTCGGTGTGGCAGCGCACGTCGCCCAGGACGACGCCGCCCAGCGCTGCATCGAGAAGACCCTGGACCGGTTCGGCAGCATCGACATCCTGGTCAACAACGCCGGCACCAATCCGGCGTTCGGCCCGCTGATCGACCAGGACCACGCCCAGTTCGCCAAGATCTTCGAGGTCAACCTCTGGGGCCCGCTGCTGTGGACGTCGTGCGCGGTCAAGGCGTGGATGGGTGAGCACGGTGGTTCGGTGGTGAACACCGCCTCGATCGGGGGGCTGAGTTTCGGGCCGGGGATGGGCATGTACAACGCCACCAAGGCCGCACTGATCCACGTCACCAAGCAACTGGCGCTGGAACTCTCACCCCGGGTGCGGGTCAACGCCATCTGCCCCGGTGTGGTGCGCACCAAGCTGGCCGAGGTGCTCTGGAAGGAACACGAGCAGGCACTGGCGACGATGATGCCGCTGGGCCGGATCGGCGAGCCCGTCGACGTGGCCGACGCGGTCGCGTTCCTGGTGTCGGATGCCGCAAGTTGGATCACCGGAGAGGTCATGGTGATCGACGGCGGCCAAATCCTGGGTGACGCAACCGGATTCCGGGGGACGTCTGGTGGCTGACCAACCGCTGGGTATCGACCCGGCGGCTGTGGCGAGCTGGCTCACCGAGCTGGGTCTGCGCCCCGGCGGGCCGTTGAGCTTCGAACGGATCGGGATCGGCCAGTCCAACCTGACCTACCGGGTAGCCGACGCCGCCGGCCACAGCTGGGTGCTGCGCCGGCCCCCGCTGGGAACGCTGCTGGCCTCGGCGCACGACGTAGCCCGGGAAGCGCGGATCCTCTCCGCCCTGGGCGACACCGAGGTGCCCACACCGCGGGTGTACGGGCTGACTAGAGATCCCGACAACACGCCACTGCTGTTGATGGAATTCGTCGACGGGGTGGTGGTGGACCGGATGCCGGTGGCCGAGAAGCTGTCTAGGGAGCGGCGCCGGCAGATCGGGCTGTCAATGCCCAAGACACTGGCCAAGATCCACGCTGTCGACATCAAAGCCGTCGGCCTCGACGATCTGGCCAGCCACAAGCCGTATGCCCAGCGCCAGCTCAAACGCTGGACCGGGCAGTGGGAGAAATCCAAGACGCGGGAGCTACCCGCACTCGACGACCTGACCCGGCGCCTCGTTGCCGCGGCGCCGCCGCAGCAGGAACTCACACTGGTGCACGGCGACTTTCACCTGCGCAACGTGATCACCTCACCGGAGAACGGGGAGGTGATCAGCGTGCTGGACTGGGAGCTGTCCACCCTCGGCGACCCGCTGGCCGACATGGGCAGTCTGCTGGGGTACTGGCCGCGACCCGGCGAGGAGGACATCGCCGGTGAGTTCGTGATCAGCACGCTGGACGGCTTCCCCGACCGGGACGAGCTGGCCCGGGTGTATCTGGAGCAGACCGGACGTGATGCGGCGACGCTGCAGTACTGGCACGCGCTGGGGCTGTGGAAGCTCGCGATCATCGCCGAGGGGATCGTCCGGCGGGTGCTGGAGAACCCGGCGAACAAGGCCGCCGCGGGAACGCCGATCACCGCCTGGATCGACGTGCTCGTGCACAAGGCCCGGCAGGTCGCCGACGACGCGGGTATCTGAGAGGAGCTGGTGGCCCGCACCCGAGAGCTCGACCTCGTCGACGGGGTTCCGCGCCGGAGAATAGCGGTGGCGTCGATGATCGGCACCATCGTCGAGTTCTACGACTTCTACGTCTATGCCGCCGCGGCGGTCACCGTCTTCCCGCACCTGTTCTTCCCGCCGGGAAACCCCAATGCGGCGCTGTTGGCGTCGTTGGCGACGTTCGGCCTGGCGTTCGTGGCCCGACCGTTGGGGTCGATCCTGTTCGGCCACTTCGGTGATCGAATGGGCCGCAAAAGCACCCTGGTCGCCTCGTTGCTGGTCATGGGCGTCGCGACGTTCCTGATCGGGGTGCTGCCCACCTACCATCAGATCGGCCTGGTCGCGCCGGTATTGCTGGCCGTCCTGCGGTTCAGCCAAGGTCTGGCACTGGGTGGTGAATGGAGTGGCGCGGCGCTGCTGGCCACCGAGACCGCCAAGCCCGGTCGGCGGGCGTCGGCGGGAATTTGGCCGCAGTTGGGTGCGCCCTTGGGCTTTCTGCTCGCCACCGCGATGTTTCTGATCCTGCTCAAGTGGCTGGGTCCGGCCACCGCCGGCCCGGACGGGTACGGGGCGTTTCTCACCTGGGGCTGGCGGATCCCGTTTCTGGGCAGCGCCGTGATGGTGGGCATCGGACTGTATGTCCGGTTGCGGCTTACCGAGACCCCGGTCTTCGCGCAGGCGATCGAGAGCGGTGAGCGGGTCAGCGCGCCGATCGCCGAGGTGTTCCGAGGCAGCTGGCGTCAGCTGATCATCGGCACGCTGGTGATGGTGGCGACCTACACGCTGTTCTACACCGTGACGACGTGGACGCTGAGCTACGGCACCGCCAAGCGTCCGCCCGACGGCACCGGGCTGGGGTACAGCTATGCCGAGTTCCTTGGACTGCAGCTGATTGCGGTGCCATTCTTCGTGGCCGTGGTGCCACTGGCGGGGGTGCTGGCCGACCGATTCGGCCGACGCCCGGTGCTGCTGGTGTTCACCGCCGGAATCATGGTGTACGGGAGCACCTTCGGCACCTTCTTGAACCCGAACAGATCCGCGGGCGCGATACTGGCCTTCCTGATCATCGGGATGACGTTGATGGGCTTGGCGTTCGGACCGATGAGTGCGGTCCTGCCCGAACTGTTCCCGACCAATGTCCGCTACACCGGTTCGGGTGTCTCCTACAACGCGGCGAGCATCCTGGGAGCGGCGGTGGCGCCGTTCATCGCCACCTGGCTGGCCACCGATCACGGTGTGGGCTGGGTCGGTGTCTACCTGTCGGCTGCGGCCGCCCTGTCTTTCGCTGCGCTGTTGGTGATGCGCGAGACCCGGGACAGCGAGCTGTATGACGTCACGCTCGCCGACCACGTCGGTGACGCTCTGCATCCCGGCTGATCGGGGTCAGGCGCCCGGCGCGCCGAACCATCTCGTCAACGCGGCCTCCAGCAGCGGCTGCTGCCGGTCGTCGAAACCGTCTGTTGCCCAAGCAACGTAGCCGTCGGGTCGGATCAGTATGGCTGCAGCCGGTGGCTCCGGTGCCGCAGCGGCGACGGCGTCGACCCGGTCGGCCCACCGCCGTGCGGCGGATGCCACGGCGCCGTCGGCCAGGTCGAGCAGCACGGGGCGTCCACTGTGCAATAGTGCGGCGACCCGCCGGCCGCCGTCGTCGAATGTGAGATCTGGAACTTGCCACCCGGACAACCGGTGGTCGTCGCCGACGTCATAGCGGACATCGGTGCCGGCAAGCAGTTCGGCGATGTGCGCCGAGACCTGCGGAATAGCGTTCAGCTCACCGAAAAGCTCTCGCAGTGCGGCGACGTGGGGTCCCGGCGACATCAGCGCGGTCTGGGCCATCGAGTGCATCATCACCCGCTGTCCCAGCGGCATGCGCTCGGCCTCATAACTGTCCAGCAGTCCGTCGGGCGCCCAGCCGTTGATCTCGGCGGCCAGTTTCCACCCGAGGTTGATGGTGTCCTGCAGCCCCAGGTTGAGTCCCGGCCCGCCCATTGCGCTGTGCACGTGGGCCGCGTCGCCCAGCAGCAACACCCGCCCGGCGCGGTAGCGTTCGGCCTGTCGGCTGTTCTGCCCGTCGATCCGGCGCAGCGCGTGCGGACCCGGCCCCGAAGGTTCGTCGAATGCGATGTCGGCGCCGAGAATGCGCTGCACGCTCTGTCGTAGCTCGGCGATCGTCATCGGGCCGCTTTCGGCCGACCGGCCGAATTCCAGGGTGCCCAACAGCGCCCGGTCGGTCTCGAGTTCACCGAACAGCACCATTCCGCGATCGAACCTGTTGTGGCCATGCGAAATCCGGCCGAACCCCGGTATCTGCAGGCTGCGATCGGCGGCACGTAGGCTCTCCGGAATCCGCACGTGGGCCAGCCGGGCGACCGTCGGTGCAGTGGTACCGGGAAAGTCGATCCCTGCGGTTTTGCGCACCACGCTGCGGCCGCCGTCGGCGCCCACCAGGTAGTCGGTCGCCAGGGCGTAGTCGCCGTCGGGGGAGCTGACCGTCGCTCTCACAGCGTCGTCGCGGGCCTCGAGCCCGGTGAGTTCGTGTGCCCAGCGCACTTCCACGCCGAGTTCATCGGCCCGATCCAGCAGCAGCCGCACCAGTTGCGGCTGGGGTACCGGCATCGCGTACATCGGATTAGCCCGCGTGCCGGTGAAACTCAGCGACAGGTCCAGCGTCATCCCGGAGAACATCCACATCGGGACGGGGTGTGGCGGGCTGTCGTCACCGCTGAATCTGTTGTACAGCCCGCGCAAGTCGAGCATCCGGACCACCTGCCCGACAAGGCCATTGGCCTTCGGCTCGAGGCTGGGGGCGGGTAGTGATTCGAGCACGACGGGTCGGATGCCGGCCAGCGCCAGCTCGCACGCCAGCATCAGCCCGTTTGGCCCGGCACCCGCGATGACGACGGGATAATCGGCGACAGCTGCCATGCTCACGCCTTTCGGCCGGTGGGCGCCGGGAGCCCGGTGGCGACGTCGGCGAAGGCCGCGCGGAGCAGTGCCGGGTAGGCGGCGGGTGGATCGAGGGTCGCGTAGGTGTCCATCGTGGCCTCGACAACCGCGTGGATGACGGCTGCCGTCAGCCGCGGATAGGTGTCGCGTCGTGGATCGGTGCCGGTGCGTTCGGCGATCGCCGAGACGAACTCGTCGAACAAGGAGCGGGGAACGGTATTGCGGACGGCGCTGTTGCTCAACGCTTTGCGAATCTCGGTGAGTTCAGCGCGAGTCGGCGGTCGGTTCGATGCGGCGAAGCCGTCTTCGATCGGCGCGAGTATCGCCTCGGTGATCGACGTCCACAGCGACTCGTCGTCGGGGCGCTCACGTAGTAAGGCGACACCCCGGCGCAGGCGTTCGGTCTGCCGGTACGCCAACGCCTCGTACTTGGTGGAGAAGTAGTTGCTGAAGGTTCGCAGCGACACCCCCGCGAGGTCGGCGATGTCTTCTCGGGTGACGTCGTCCAGGCCGCGTTCGAAGGTCAGTTGCAGAGCGGCGTCCGACAGCGCGCGGCGGGTGTCGGCCTTCTTGCGCTCTCGCAACCCGGTCATGCCGCTACCGTACAGAAAATATGCCTAGTAGGCAAAAATGCCTATAAGGCAAGAATTGAGCTGGGCTACCCAGCCAGTGCGCCGCCGAACAGCGTCCGCATCGCAGCCCAGTGCCGGTCCGCGGCGTCGGCGTCGTAGGGCGCGTTGTCGGGGACGGCGAACCCGTGCCCGGCCGGATAGATTTCGACGGTGTGCTCGACACCGGCCGAGGTCAGCGCCTCTTCGAGGGTTTGGGCCTGCGCGGGAGTGAACGAGGCGTCACCTTTGGCGCCGGCCACATACACGGCGGCGCGGATCTGCGCTGCCCGCAGGTGCGGACTGTCGGGCGCGTCGGTGACCAGCCCGCCCCCGTGAAACGACGCCGCGGCCGCCACCCGATCGCCGTGCTGCCCGGCGACCACCACCGACGTGCGCCCGCCCATGCAGTAACCGCAGACCCCGAACCGGTCCCCGCTGACCTCCGGGCGCCCGGCCAGGTAGTCGAAGAACGCCCCGGCGTCACTGGTCATCATCTCCGGTGTCACCTTGCCGATCATCGAGAACAGCCGCCCGCGCTCCTTGGCGTCGCTGAACACCGTCGCCATGTCGAACGGCTCCCAGCCCGGGTTTCGGTAGTACACGTCGGGCAACAGCACCGCGTAGCCGTCGGCGGCCAGCGTGGCGGCCATGTCGTGAAAGGTGTCGCGGACGCCCCCGGCGTCGACGTACATGACGACGCCCGGCCACGGGCCCGCTCCCTCGGGGGTGTGCAGGGTGACGGGGCAATCGCCGTCGGTGGTGGTGATGGTGTCGGTGATGGTCGGCATGGCTACCGTTGTACTCCGTGGCCCGCGACGTAAGCTGGGCGGCGTGCCGATCGCCACACCCTACGAGGATCTGCTGGCCCTGGTGCTCGAGCGCGGAACCCCCAAGGCCGACCGGACCGGCACCGGGACCCGCAGCCTGTTCGGCCACCAGTTGCGCTACGACCTGTCCGCCGGTTTCCCGCTGATCACCACCAAGAAGGTGCATGTGCGCTCGGTGGTCTACGAGCTGCTGTGGTTTCTTCGTGGCGACTCCAACATCGCCTGGCTGAAGGAGCACGGCGTCAGCATCTGGGACGAATGGGCTTCCGAGGCCGGGGATCTCGGGCCGGTGTACGGAGTGCAGTGGCGTTCTTGGCCGACTGCGAGTGGGGAACACATCGACCAGATCGCCGGTGCGGTGGAGTTGTTGCGCACCAACCCGGATTCGCGCCGCATCATCGTCTCCGCGTGGAACGTCGGTGAACTGGACAAGATGGCGCTGGCGCCGTGTCACGCCCTGTTCCAGTTCTACGTCGCAGACGGGCGACTCTCGTGTCAGCTGTATCAGCGCAGCGCCGACCTGTTCCTCGGGGTGCCGTTCAACATCGCCAGCTATGCACTGCTCACCCACATGATGGCCGCGCAGGCCGGGCTCGCCGTCGGAGAGTTCGTCTGGACCGGCGGAGATTGCCACATCTACGACAACCACGTCGAGCAGGTGCGCCAGCAGCTGTCCCGGGAACCCCGCGCCTACCCGAAACTGACTCTGGCACACAAGGATTCGATCTTCGACTACACCTTCGACGACGTCGGGATCGTCGACTACGACCCGCACCCGGCGATCAAGGCGCCCGTCGCGGTATGAGCGGCCCGACCACGGTGGGGCTGATCTGGGCGCAGTCGCTGTCCGGGGTGATCGGGCGTGACGGCGGCATTCCTTGGCGGCTGCCCGAAGACCAGGCACGTTTCAAAGAACTCACGCTGGGACATCGGGTGGTGATGGGCCGGCTGACCTGGGAGTCATTGCCTGCCGGCTTGCGCCCGCTGCCCGGGCGGGCCAATGTGGTGGTGACCCGCCGAGGTGACTACCGGGCCGACGGCGCGCAGGTGGTGCGGACACTGGATGCGGCTCTGACCGATGCCGAAACCTGGGTGATCGGCGGCGCGCAGATCTACGCGCTGGCGCTGCCGAAGGCCGACCGGTGTGAAGTCACCGAGGTCGACATCGACCTGCCCCGCGACGACGCGGACGCGATCGCACCGGTGCTTGACGAGTCCTGGCGTGGCACGTCGGGACCTTGGCTCACCAGTGCCAGCGGTTTACGGTACCGGTTCTGTAGCTACCATCGCTGATGGTGACGTTGACCTCGGCGCAGGCGCGCCGGATTGCCGTTGCCGCACAGGGATTCGGGACCGCTAAGCCGACCGGAGCGCTCACCCGGGCGCAGTTGAAACGGCTGATCGAGCGCATCCAGGTGCTGCAACTGGACTCGGTGTCGGTGGCGGTGCGCGCCCACTACGCCCCGGTGTTCAGCCGGTTGGGGCCGTATGACCGCACCGTTCTCGATCGCGCCGCGTGGAGCCACAGTGCCCGCTCGCCGCGGCTGCTGGTCGAGTACTGGGCGCACGAGGCGGCGCTGATGGCCGTCGAGGACTGGCCGCTGATGCGCTGGCGGATGCGCCAGTACACCCACGGCAGGTGGGGCAATGTGCGGGCCGACCCGAAGCTGGCCGATGAGATCGTCGCCGCGGTGGCCGAACTCGGTCCGGCCACCGCAGGGCAGCTCGAGGAACACCTGACCGCCGCCCCCAAACGCGGCAAAGGCGCCTGGTGGAATCGCAGTGACACCAAGTGGGTTGCCGAGGCGCTGTTCGCCGCGGGGGTGCTGACCACCGCCACCCGGGTCGGGTTCGCCCGGCACTACGACCTGGTTGGCAACGTACTCCCGCCGCAGGTCCTGGCCGCCGAGGTCGACGACGTCGAGGCGGTCCAGGAACTGGTGTTGCGGGCGGCCGGCGCCCTGGGGGTGGGCACCGAGGCCGATCTGCGTGACTACTTTCGCCTGTCGGCCGGCCAGGCCAAACCGGCGATCGCAAAGCTGGTGGCCGCCGGCGAGCTGGAGCCGGTAGCGGTGAGCGGCTGGGACGCTCCGGGGTATCTGCGTGCCGGGCAGCCGATCCCGCGGGCCGATCGGGGTACCGCGCTGCTGTGCCCTTTCGACCCGCTGATCTTCTTCCGGCCGCGGGTGCAGCGATTGTTCGATTTCCACTACCGGATCGAGATCTACACCCCGGCGGCGAAGCGTCGGCACGGCTACTACGTGTGGCCGTTCCTGCTGGATGGAGAGCTGGTCGGCCGGGTCGACCTCAAGGCCGACCGGCAGGGAGGTGCCCTGCACGTCGTCGGGGCGTTCGCCGAAGCGGGCCGGGACCGGCCGCGGGTGGCCGCCGCGCTGGCCGGTGAACTGGAGTCGATGGCGGGCTGGCTGGGGTTGAGTGCGGTGAGCGTGGGGGAGCGGGGGGATCTGGTGGATGAGTTGCGCCGGCCGCATCACCGGCGGTCGGGCTTGGCGTCCCAGTGAATGTGTCGGCGGGCGCCCTCCGCGAGCACAGTGGCGCGTTCCTTCGCCGCATGTGCCAGCTCCGTTCCGCGTTCGGCAGCCACTTCGGCGAGCTGAGCTCCCCGCTCGCCGGCAGCCTCCAATAGCGGTGCGGCCTTCTCACTTGCCATCTCGGCGAGTTCGCGGCCATGTTCGGCGCCGGCCAGCAAGCCCGCACTCACCTTCTCGCCGACTGTCTCGAGCACCGCATCACCGGACCCGGTCGGCAAGGCCGTGGCCGCGCGCTGGTAGGCACGACGTGCGGTGCGCCGGGCCCGCCAGCCCAGCGACGGCTTACCTTCGGTGTCAGAGGCCGCGATCATCAATCCGCCGATCAGGCTGACGTCGGTCAAGAACGCTTGGCGCTGTTGAACCCTGCGCTGCGCGTCGGGCTCTGTCCAGAACATGTGCCCCCCTGCGCTGCCCGGAATCACCGTGCATGCCAGCACCGCCGCCGCGGCCCGCGGCAGTCTGCCGCTGGCCAGCAGAAGACCACCGCTGATCTGCACCAGCGCGTTGGCTCTGGCGAACGTTTCGACGTTGGACGGAACCTTCGCCGCTATCTCGTCCGGTAACTGTTTGAGGCTGTCAAAGGCCGGGCGGGCTGTCTGCCCGGCTTGCTGCGGCCGACGCAACGCCTCCACACCCTGGCCGACAAACGCTGCCGCGAGCAGCGGACGTGCGATTCTGCGGATCAACACGCGGTCCCCCTACTGTTCGGCGCGCTCGCGGGCCTCATCCGCGGCGGCCTTGGCGCGGGCCTTCTCGGCCTCTGCTTCTTTGGCCGCAACCTCGCGTTGAGCCTCGGCCTTGTCCTGCTGCGCTTGACCTTCCCGCTTGAGCGAGTCGTTACCGGTCACCGTGCCGGCGGCCTCCTTGGCCTTGCCCTTGACGTCTTCGACGACGCCTTTGATACCAGCCTCGAGCCCGCTGTCCTGGTCACTCATTCGGTGTCCTCTCTCAAATCGGTCATCGGTCAAACGACGGAATACCCGGCGGGATTACAACGTAAACCTCGGGATTTCGCTAACCTTGCCGACAACTGATCGGCGACGCCGCGGACTGGCGCGCTGATCTGAAAGCCTGGTCGGAAACACGGGATGTGATCGCGTGCAGGGTTCGGTTTCATGGGGTTTCGTTGTCGTCGGCTGTGTTCTGGTCGCCGGATGCGGCAACAGTGGAGGTACGGCAAAGCCGACCGCCGGACCGCCGACGCCGACCACCACGACCGTCGCCGTCGCGCCGGTCGCCGAGGACGCGCTACGGCCACTGCTGCTCGTCGCTGACGAGATCAACCCGATCATGGGGGTGACCGACATGAAGGCGCAGGCTCCCCACGATGTGCTGCCCGACGACAGCACCACAATGCAGCCCAGGGAGTGCCTGGCCATCGACGGAGTCGCGCAGGAACAGGTCTATGCGCGCAGCGGTTTCAGTGCGGTGCGTCAGCAGAGTGTCAGCGATGGCGAAGACAACGCCCACTATGTCGATCAGGCGGTGGTGTTGTTCACCACCGCCAAGCAAGCCGAGGCATTTTTCGAGACGTCCGCCAAGCAGTGGCCGGAATGTCACGAGTACACCCACACGCAGAGCGGTTCGGAGTGGACCGCCGGGCGCATCTCGAACGCGGAGGGCGTGCTGAGCACCGTTGCGACCCAGCAGAACGCCGGTGAATCGGCGTGGCAGGCCTGCGGGCGGGCGCTGGCCGTGGTCAACAACGTCGTCGTCGACGTCAACACCTGTAGCGCCGACCCCAAGGACTCCGCGGTCGTCATCGCCCGGCAGATCGCCGCGAAGGTGCCGAACGGCTGAGGCTCAGGGCAGGTACCAGCCGCGAATACGGTGGAAACGGTGCCGGCCCAACAGGAAATTCGCGGCCTGCAATCCGGACATCACGGCCGCCTCGATGCACCCGGCGTTCATTCCCGAGTCGGTCCAGTCCCCGGCCAGAACCAGGTTGTCGTAGCCGCTCTCGTCGGCGCGCAACCGGTAGCGGTCGGTACCGGGTATCGACTGCACATACCGGTCCGAGGGATCGACATTGACACTGACATGCTGGCTACCCAGTGCGGCGCAACCGTTTTCGCCGTCGGCACCGCTGAGCAGCTGCCAGTCGAACCCGTGTTCGCCGGCTGCGCCGGGAAGCAACCGGTACAGGTGATGGTCGAGGTGGTCGGCGATCTGGCGGCGGACCTGCTGCTGGTGTCGATGCAGATAATCCTGGCCGACTTCGTCGGTGGGCCACACCGCGTCCAGGGTGCCGCAGAAGTAGGCCACCGTTCCGGGGCGATCCTGCGCTGGCCAGTCCTCGGCCCACAATGTCTGCGGCATGGATGCCCAGGTCTCGAACGGCGGCAGGTACGCGCTGAGCGTCACGCCCGGATCGTTCCAGCCCAGCGCCGGTTCGTCAGGGCGCAACCAGATCTGGAAGGCCTGGGTGGCCACGGTGCGCACCTCCGTGGTCATCCGCCGCCACTCCGGCCGGTCTTCGATCAGGTCCGCGGCGACCAGTGGCAGCATGCCCAGAGAGACGGCCAGCACGACGTGGTCGAAATCGACACCACGGCGCAGCACCCGGGACTCGGCGTCGGCGTGGTCCGACCAATGTGTTTCCAGGGCATGCCAACCGCCGTGCGGGATCCGATCGGGCGCGGCGAGTTGGGCGGTCAGCGGTGTGCTGGGGAACACCGGCAAGGAGTGCACCGCGGTCAACGGCTCATAGTGGGTGCGATCGGCGGCAAGGTGCACTTGGCGGCCCAGGGTGATCGTGTCGACCGCCAGGCCGCGGGCATCCAGGTGCAGGGAGTCGAGTCGGTGGAAGAACTCGAACGTGACACCGCGGCGCCGCAACGCCTGGTACAGCGGAGCGATGACGACGTCGCCCATCCCGGCGGTCATCTTCCAGAAGATCGCCCCCTGGTAGCCGAACAGCACCTGGCCGGTCAGGAAGACCGCCAGGCCGGCGGCGAACGCCGGCTGGTCGGGGTCGGCATCGCGGTATCCGAAGACCAGGTCGTACATGCCGCGCACCAGAGCGAATTCGGTGACGTCCGGGTGCGCGCCGTGGCGCAGGATCCAGGCGTTGAAATCCTCGTCGTTGATCGCCCGCATGCCGCGTGGATCGGTGACCAGGTGGTCGGCGAGGATTCCCCGGATCACCGCGGTCATCAGTGAGAGCAGCAGCCATGACCGCCGGTGATCGGGCCGTCGCTCGTAGTCCAGCGCGGAACGCACCGCCTGCAGTGCGCCGTCGACCACTGTGGGCAGCCCGGCGCGGGCCGCCTGCGGATCCGCCAGCGCGAGCAGTGCTGCCACCGCCGCATCGGCGACCGCGCCGACCCATCGCTCGGTAGGCGGTGGGTCCGGTTGGCTGGACAACGTGATTCCGGCTCGGACTGTGCCGCGCAGGGAGTCGGCGAAATCGCGGACCAGCCGCAGTGCCCGCACGGTGAATTCCACCACCGTCATCTCCAGGCCGGCGTCGCCCGGATCGCCGGGCAGCCCATCGTCGGTACGGGTGAAAGTGCCAAGCCAGATCAACCAGTCGCTGCCGAGCCGGTCGGCCAGTCCCACGTTGTCCGCCGGAATCAGCGCCTGGTCCCAGGTAATGATCGGTGCCACCGGATCGGTTGTGGCTCTGTCGAGTTCGGTGTAGCACTCACGAAGCAGGGCGAAGGCATTCTGGTAGGAGCCCAGCCAGAGGTGCAGGCCGTGTTCTTCGATGCGTCCGTGCCGGCCACGGCTGGAAGCGCCCTTCCCGCCGAGGCGCCAACCGCGTTGATAGACGGTGATGGAGTCGAAGCGGTCGCGCCAACCCGGCTCGCTCAGCCGCCAGGCGGCGCTCAGCCCGGCCATGCCGCCGCCGAGAACAGCAACCTTGCCACCCGGCCGGTTCACCCGAGCAGCGTCCAGGCTCGATCCAGCTGCGGCCAGTCGCTGCCGGCGGGGAATCGGGCCACCGCTTCGGCCAACAGTCCTCGTGCGGATTCGCCCTGCAGCTCGACGGCATCCATGGCCGCCCGCAGTTCGTAGACGTGCGCTGCCTGCCGGCGCGCCGTGTCGATGGCGCAGCGCAGGCCGGCGTCGCGTACTTCGGCGTCATCGGTGGTGGCCGAACGCAATCGCAGCAACTCCGCGCGGTAGAAGTTCACCGCGGTCTCGTCGGCCAATGCCAGTGCGCCGTCGAGGCATTCGCGGGCCTGCCCGGCGTTGCCGGCTGCCATCAGCAGCCGCGCGAGAATCCCGTCGTAGTAGGTGGAGAACAGTTTCACCTCGGCCGCCCGCAGCGCGGTCCCGATCGCGGTCATCGTCGCGATGTGCCGCGCCAATTCGTCTGCCCCGGTGTCCTCGCCGGACAGCGCCGACAGCGCGTCGATGGCACCGCGCGAAGTGGTGGCGATCATCGTCCAGTACTCGAAGCCGTGCCGCTCGGCTTGCGCACCCAGTGCTGCGACCACCTCGCCGGCGCGATCGAGCAGGCCGGCCTCCATGCACATGAAGACCTCGGTGAAGCGCTGGTAGCAGTGACTGAACGGCCCCTGCGGGAATCCGATATCGGTTGTCCGCCGGACGGTTTCGGCGAACTGGTCGTCGGCACCGGCGAGGTCGCCCTGGATGAACCGCGCCATCGCCAGGTGCAGGTGCATCGAGGCGAGTGGATCGCTGGGGATGAACCACAGGGCTTCGAAATCGGGCAGATGTGCCGCCTCCATGGCCGCCACGGCCTGCTCGAGCAGCGCCCGGGCTTTGCTGAAGTCGCCCAGGAACCAGGCGACCATGCCGAACGCGGCAGCGTTCGTCGGTCCGAACCACTTCTTATCGTCGGGACGCTTCGCTCTGGCGTACTCGGTGACTCGCAGGGCACGGCGCAGGTCGCCACGCGGTAGGTAGTAGGCCCACAGCGCCGTCATCGTCGACAGGAAGCGGTCCTGGCGTGGATCGGTGGCACCGAGTTTCAGGCAGCATTCGAAGTCTTTGGCGGCCTTCGGGCTGGCAGTCCCCTCGGCCGCCGCGGTGAGGAAGCCACGCCGAAGCCGGAACAGGACTTCGGTGCGATCGCGCGACGGTCCGGGTGCGGCTCGCCGGAGCTGTTCGATGGCCTGGGTGAGGCAGCCTCGGGCCTCGTCGAGGGCGCCGCGCCGCCGGGCGTCGTAGGCCGCCCGCTGGTGGGCGTCGGCGGCGGACTCGAATCGTTCGGCCACCCGGTAGTGCAGGGCGACCAGGTGCCAGTCCGGATTGTCGGAGTCGCCGACGAGGGTGTCGGCAACCCGGCCGTGCAGTTGGTGCCGGACGCTGGGCGGCGGCAGCTCGTAGGCGACCTCGCGAAGCAGCTCATGCCGGAAGCGCCAGCGGTCCTTCGACGTCGGCTGGAAGACCCGCACGGCCACCAGGGCGCGAATGGCGTTGTCGAGATCGGGCTCGGGTATGTCCAGGACGCCGGTCAACATAGCGCGATCGAAGTCTCGGCCGATGGTGGCAGCGACCTCGACGACCTGAATCGTGTTGCTGCTGGCGCGAAGCCGGGAGAACAACGGCTCATAGAGGGCGTCGGGTACCCTGGCCCACTCCGCGGCGTCGTCGGCGTGCTCGTGCAGCTTCGCGGCCACTTCTTCGATGTACAGGGGCACGCCGTCGCAGCGCCGGTGGAGCTCGGCGCGCTCGGCACCGGACATGGCGGGATCCAGCGCGGTGATCAATTCGTCGGTCTGGGCCGTGGTCAACGGGGCGAGCTCGAACACCTTGAGCCCGGGCAGATCCGGCAGCGAGCTGAGCTCGCGGGCGGTCAGCACCAGCAGCAGCGTGCCGGTGTCGGCCGCGAGCAGCGAGGCGACCACGTCGCGCGTCGATGCATCGAACCACTGCAGGTCCTCGGCCAGCAGGACCGCGGGGCCCCGGCCGGCGCAGGCGAGCAGGTAGTCGACGATGGCGTCGATGATCTGCTGGTAGAGCTTGGCGCCCTCGGCGCGCGTGGGCTGATAACCGCCTTCGGCCGGGATCTCCAACGCGGCCGCCAGCAACGGCACCGCGGCGACCGGATCGAGTCCGCGGGCGGCGACCTCGTCTTCGAGCAGCCGCAGGCGATCGGACTGCTCGGTTGTCCGCTCGATCCCGGCGCGCTGCTCCAGCAGGGTGCGGACGGGGTAGAGGCCGGCGTCGGCGTGAAACGGTGATCCGATCAGGGCGAGCACCGGTCTGCCGGCCTGCTCGGCCAGATCTGCTGCGGCGGTGGCCAGTCGGCTCTTGCCCATACCCGCCTCGCCACTGAAGCAGACCCCCGGAACGCGCAGCGCGCCGCGTCGGGCGCGGTTCCAGGCGTCCTGCAGGTATGTCAGCTCGCGATCGCGGCCCACCAGCGGCCCCAGCGGAATCCGTGTCCGGCCGATGTGCTCCTCGACGACTCGGTAGTGTTCGACCGGCTCGTCGATGCCTTTGACCGGTTGCGCCGCCCGGGCCTCGAGCTCGAAGTAGCCGGCCACCAGCGGTGCCACGGCCGCGGACACGACGACGCCCCCCGGCGGCGCCAGGCCCGACACCCGGGAGGCCAGGTTGGCGCCCAGCCCGTACACGTCGTCCTGTGCCACATCGAGATACACCATGCCCCGATGCACGCCCACCCGTACCGAGATGTCGAAGCCGAACCGCGCCCGCACGCGTTCGCTGAGCCGGTCCACTTCGCGGGTGATCTCCAGGCCGGCCTGCACCGCTCGCCGCACGTCGTTCTCGTGGGCGCTGGGGTGGCCGAAGACCGCGAGCAGCCCGTCGCCCTTGGTGGAGAAGACGTGGCCTTCGTAGCGGTTGACGATCTCGTCGACCTGCTGGCGGTAGCGACCGATCACCGTACGGTAGATCTCCGGCTCGATACGGGTCGACAACGCAGTCGAGTTCACCACGTCGGCGAAAAGTATTGTCAGCCGACGTAGTTCGCCAGAGCCGGCAAGCGGCGCACAGAGCAGGTCTTCGGCGTCCTGATTGCCGGTGTCGACGGTGAGCACCTGCTCGGCGAGCGCACTTGCGGTGGCGCGGTCGCCGTTGTTGGCCGCTCGAATCGCTTGATCCAGCAAGTCGTCGATTTCGTCGGGGTCCTCGGTGATGCTCATAGGCCGACGATGACGTCCATCTCGGTGCGCTGCGCGGTGCCGGCGGTCAGGCTGGTGAACCGAATCCGGCCGCGGTAGGTGCCGCTCACATAATCCGGCCCGCTGACCCCCACCCGGAATCGGGTGGCATAGGCCCGCAGCACGCCCGGCACCAACACCAGCGACTGCGGCGGGATCGCATACGAGGTTCCCTCGGCGACGAACGGGGCGACGACCGAAAGCGTCCGCTCGGACCCGGTGCCCGGTGGGGCCTCGAGGAATTCGGACAGCTCGACATCGCCGGCGCACTGCGACATCAAGGCCGCGGGCAAGCCGTAACCGGCGGTGGCCACGAGGTTGACCATCCGGCGGGCCGACTGCGCCCACTGTGCTGAGCCGAACGTGCCTTCGCCGATCCGGTGGTCCGCGTCGAGCAGGATGGCACCGACTTCATTGACCAGCTGCCGTGACGTCTCGGCGTACTGGTGCACGGCGTCGTTGACATCCTTCACGTGCCGCCGCCTCGGGGTGGGGTGCGCATCCGCTGCAGGTAGCGCCAGGGGTCGGTCGCCAGCCGGGCGGTCAGGTCCGCGGCGAAGGCGATCGATTCCTCAACCGGTGGCACGCCGCCCGCCCATTTTGCGGCCAACGCGGCACTGCGCTTCGACATCTCGTCGATGCATTCGTTGAGCATCTCGACCGCAACAGTGACGGCATGCTGGGTCGGGTCCGGCTTCGAGGGCGAAGACGGCGGGGCCGGCTTGTCCGGCTGGGTCGGCTGGCCGGCGGCCGGTATGGACGGTTGCCACGGTGTCCAGCCCGCCGGGCCCTCCTTGGCCCGCTTGGCTACCCCGCCCAGCAGCATCGTGAGACCCTCATTGCCGTATCCCAGCGCGCAGGCGAACAACGCGGTGGGGAACCAGCCCAGGTCGCGGAAGCCGACGACTTTCCTGGTGCGCACCCGCGCGCCCGGCAGCGCCGCATCGCCCACCGTCGACGTCATCTTGATGAAGCCCTCGTCGACCACCATGGCGCCGTCGCCCTGCTCGCCCGGCGCCGGGGCGTCGTCCAGCATGTAGTCGACCCACGCCATGGGTTCGGATACCGGCTCGCCGGCCTGCGGCCCTTTCCAGTACTTCAGCGGCGTCCGCATCTGTGGCATCCCGGTGATCCCGCACGCGGTGGAGAAGTGTTCGAGCACCCGGCTCCAGCCGTCGGGCCGGATCGCCCACTCGTCCATAGCGCAGAAAAACGGTAGGCAGCGTGCCCAGTTCTTCGGGTCGATGACGCCCAACAGGTCGTTCAGCGACACCGTCGACCTGGTGAAGTCGGTGGTCAGTACGACGCACAGCTGGCCACGTACCCACTTGGGTTTGGCGCAGCACTGCGGCACCGCGGCGACGTCGGCATCCAGAGAACCGGACAGCATCACCTGCGGCCAGTCACCGCGGCCGGCGAAGTCGTCCCGCAGCAGGTCGAGCAGGTGCTCGCCGCTGCCGGTCCCGGCCAACGCGAGGGTCTCGGCGAACGCTGTATCCCAGTCGTTCGGCGGGTAACACCCGGGCAGGTGACTCAACGCGCCGATCGCATAAACCATGCGGGACAACTGAACCGGCGTCAGCTGCGCGGTCCCCGGGGCGGGGGCGGCAGCGGCTTGGCCGGCGTCGGTCATCCGCTGGGACAGCGCAGCCGACGTCGTCGCCTGGTTCCGCAGGACGGTCAACGCCTCGCCCAGATCGGGCACGGCCGGGGAATTCGGTCCGCCGGCGCCGTGCTCATTCGACCGGTTCAGGAAGCCGAGCAATTCTTCATACCATCCGGCATTCACTCCGGTGCTACCCGGAAGATAACGTTCGACGGTCGCTTCGATTTCCGGGTCACCGGTGCTGGTAACTGCTTGATCGAGAGCGCCGTAA
Organism: Mycobacterium sp. IDUB_21; assembly: GCF_055419425.1. NCBI lineage: Bacteria > Bacillati > Actinomycetota > Actinomycetes > Mycobacteriales > Mycobacteriaceae > Mycobacterium > Mycobacterium sp. IDUB_21. The sequence continues at coordinate 24,395 of NZ_JBVAXQ010000018.1, forward strand.
AGTGCCAACAGAGATTGCGCCGCTGTTGCCGTATCGGTCGCCGCCATTGCGCCTCCGATCACCCCCGTAGCCAGGTAGTATACGGCGTTCGGGACGATCCTCGACGGTCTCGCGCGAATATTTTTTCTGCAGAAAACGGCTGATTTCCACAGGAGGGAATTGGTGAATGATAATTCCGGCGACGGCACCGTCGACGAATTACCGTGGGCGTCAATTTTTGATCCGGCCGCCAATGCGCGTGCACTCAGCGCGATCCAAGCCGAGGGCTTCCGTGCGGCTCGCCGGATCATCGATGAATTCGCCCAAGCCGTCGCGGCGCCGCCTGGGGATGCCGCCACCGGCGGCACGGATTCCACCGGTCTGCCGGAATGGGAGCGGTTCACCCGGGCCTGGTGGTCGAGGGCTGGGCAATTCCTGCTTTCCTCGCTGCCGGCGGATCCGCACCGCAGCGACGGGCCCGTCACGCTGGACGTCAACAATCCCGAGTCGAAGGATGCCCTGATGCTTCGCCTCACCAGCCCGGGTTCGGCCACCGGCGAGGTTTGGTTGCACAACCGGGAGAGCGATGACGGCGCGGAGATCCGGTTGCGATGCAGTGAGTTGCTCGGTCACGGTGGTGACATGATCGGCGGCGACGCGGTACGGGTGGACCCCGCCGTGGTGCCGATGCCGCGACGGTCCAGCCGCGGTGTGCAGATCACCGTCGACGTCGGCACCGAGGTGCGCCCGGGCATTTATCGCGGCACCCTGCTGGCCGTCGGGTGCCCGGATCTGTGGCTGCCTGTAGTGCTCAGTGTCGTGGCGCAGGAACCGTGACCGACACCGCCGGCCGCGAATCGGTGGCGGTCGTCGATGAGCGTCTGGATGAGGTCGCCAGGGCCGTTCGTCGGTCCATGCTCGACGCGCTGCCCGACGGCGAGCCCGGCAAATGGCTCTATGCCCCGATGCGGTCCTACCCGCAGCGGCCGGGTAAGGCGTTGCGGCCCGCACTGTGCGTGTCGGCCGGTCGGGCCTTCGGGGCGGATTCCGACGCGTTGCTCGGTATCGCCGTGGCGATCGAACTGCTGCACAACGCTTTTCTGGTGCACGACGATGTCACCGACGGTAGCGAAATGCGCCGGGGCCGACCGACATTGGGCGCCATGTACGGCATGGCTACCGCGATCAACGCCGGTGATGCGTTGGCGTTGGTCGCCGGGCAGGTGCTGCGGCGGGCGACCCGGCAACTCGACCGAGACCTGGCCGAACTGGTGTGGGCCGAGTTCGACACGATGGCGCTGCGGACCCTGGAGGGGCAGGCGATCGAAGTGGGCTGGCAGGCCGACAACACCGATGATCTGCGGCCCGACGACTATCTGAACCTGATCCTGCACAAGACCTGCTGGTACACCACGATCCATCCGCTGCGGGTCGGGGCGATCGTGGGATCACGCGGCACCGCGGAGCTCGGGACGTTGGTGCGATTCGGGTTTCACTTCGGCGCCGCGTTCCAGATCCGCGATGATCTGCTGAACCTGGTCGGCGACGAACGGATCTACGGCAAGGAGATCCTGGGCGACCTCTACGAAGGCAAGCGGACGCTGCCCCTGATCCACCTGTTGTCCGTGGCGCAGGGGCCGGACCGGAGCCTGTTGCAGGACTATCTGAACCGCAGTCGATCGCAGCGGTCGGCCGCGCTGGTACAGCGGGTGCGCACCCTGATGGACGACTACGGCAGCATCGCGTTCACGCGTCAGTACGCCGAGGGCATTCTGCTGGCGGCCGAGGAGTACTTCGAGCATGCGTTCGCCGACGCCCGGCCCGGCCCGGACCTGGAGTTCCTGCGCTCGCTGGTGCCGTATGTGTGGGCGCGGTGGCGCTGACACCGGACCGGCACGCCTTAAGGTGAGTGCCGTGGCCGAGACGGCGCCGCTGCGCGTGCAACTGATTGCCAAGACCGAGTTCGTTCCGCCGCCCGACGTGTCGTGGAGCACCGATGCGGACGGCGGAGCGGCGCTGGTCGAGTTCGCCGGGCGGGCCTGCTACCAGAGCTGGTCCAAGCCGAACCCCAAAACCGCCACCAACGCCGCCTACCTGCAGCACATCATCGACGTCGGGCACTTCTCGGTACTCGAGCACGCCGGCGTGAGCTTCTACATCACCGGAATCTCCCGGGCGGCCACCCACGAGCTGATCCGGCACCGGCACTTCTCGTTCTCGCAGCTATCGCAGCGCTACGTCCCGGAACCGGACTCGCGGATAGTGGTGCCCCCGGGAATGGAAGACGACCCGGAGTTGCAGCAGATCCTGGCTGAGGCCGCCGACGCCAGCCGCGCCGCATACGCCGAGCTCCTGACCCGCTTGGAAGCCAAATTCTTAGCAGATCAGCCCGGCGAAAAGATGGCCGTGCTGCGGCGCAAGCAGGCCCGGCAAGCCGCCCGTGCCGTGCTGCCCAACGCCACCGAGACCCGCATCGTGGTGACCGGCAATTATCGGGCGTGGCGGCACTTCATCGCGATGCGGGCCAGCGAGCACGCCGATGTGGAGATCCGCAGGCTGGCCGTCGAGTGCCTGCGACAGCTCGTGGACGTCGCCCCGGCGGCGTTCGGCGACTTCCAGATCACCGCCCTGGCCGACGGCACCGAAGTCGCGACCAGTCCGCTCGCCACCGAAGTCTGAGCAACTCGACTGCGCCAGGTAATCTTGGAGCCGTGAGCAGCAGCGGATTCGATGCCAAGGCGCAGTTGGGCACCGTTTTGACCGCGATGGTGACCCCGTTCAGCGCCGACGGCTCGGTGGACACCGACGCCGCGGTACGCCTGGCGAACCGCCTCGTCGACGCCGGTTGTGACGGTCTGGTGCTCTCCGGGACCACCGGGGAGTCGCCGACCACGGCGGACTACGAGAAGCTCACCCTGCTTCGTGCCGTGGTCGAGGCGGTCGGTGACCGTGCCCGCATCATCGCCGGCGCCGGCAGCAACGACACCGAGCACAGTGTGCGGCTGGCCGAGGCCTGCGCCGGGGTCGGCGCCCACGGCCTGCTGGTGGTCACGCCCTACTACTCGCGGCCGTCGCAGGCCGGGCTGCTGTCGCACTTCACCGCCGTGGCCGATGCCAGCGCGCTACCGGTGATGCTCTATGACATCCCGGCCCGCTCGGTGGTCCCGATCGCGCCGGACACCATCTTCGAGCTCGCCGAGCACCCGAACATCGTCGCGATCAAGGACGCCAAGGGCGATCTGCACGCCGGCGCGCAGATCATGGCCGAAACCGGGCTGGCCTACTACTCCGGCGACGACGCCCTCAACCTGCCCTGGCTGGCGATGGGCGCCACCGGGTTCGTCAGCGTGATAGGCCACTTCGCGGCCGGCCAACTGCGCGACATGCTGGCCGCCTACGAATCCGGCGACGTCGACACCGCACGCAAGATCAACATCTCGATCGCGCCGCTGTCCAACGCGATGGCACGTACCGGTGGGGTGACCTTCGTCAAGGCCGGTCTGCGGTTGCAGGGTTTCGACGTCGGCGACCCCCGATTGCCGATGGTGCCCGCCACCGGAGCCGAATCCGACGAACTGGCCATCGACATGCGCACCGCGTCGGTCCTCGGGTGACCGCGGACCCCAAACCGCCGGGCCCGCTGCCTGCCGGCGGCCTACGCGTCACCGCCTTGGGCGGCATCAGTGAAATCGGCCGCAACATGACTGTTTTCGAGCATCTCGGCCGGCTGCTGATCATCGACTGCGGGGTTTTGTTCCCGGGTCACGACGAACCCGGCGTCGACCTGATCCTGCCCGACATCCGGCACATCCAAGACCGTCTCGACGACGTCGAGGCGCTGGTGTTGACCCACGCCCACGAGGATCACATCGGTGCCATCCCGTTCCTGCTCAAACTACGGCCCGACATCCCGGTGGTCGGTTCCAAGTTCACCCTGGCCCTGGTCGCCGCCAAGTGCCGCGAACACCGCATCAAGCCGGTGTTCGTCCAGGTCGCCGAAGGCCAGCGCAGCACCCACGGGGTCTTCGAATGCGAATACTTCGCGGTCAACCACTCCATCCCGGATGCGCTGGCGATCGCGGTGCACACCAGCGCCGGCACCGTCCTGCACACCGGCGACATCAAGCTCGACCAGCTGCCGCCGGATGGGCGTCCCACCGACCTGCCCGGCATGTCACGCCTGGGCGACAAGGGCGTGGACCTGTTCCTGTGCGACTCGACCAACGCCGAGATTCCCGGGGTCGGGCCCAGTGAGAGCGAGGTCGGTCCGACTCTGCACCGGCTGATCCGGGGCGCCGAGGGGCGGGTGATCGTGGCTTGCTTCGCCTCGAATGTGGATCGGGTGCAGCAGATCGTCGACGCCGCGGTCGCACTCGGTCGCCGGGTGTCGTTCGTCGGGCGATCGATGGTCCGCAACATGGGCATCGCCAAGGACCTGGGCTTTTTGCGGGTGGCGGACTCCGACCTGGTCGACATCGGGGCCGCCGAGATGATGGCGCCGGAGAAGGTGTTGCTGGTCACCACCGGAACTCAGGGCGAGCCACTGTCGGCCCTGTCGCGGATGTCGCGCGGTGAGCACCGGTCCATCACACTGACCGCCGGCGATCTGGTGGTGCTGTCATCGTCGCTGATTCCCGGCAACGAGGAAGCGGTCTACGGCGTGATGGATGCGCTGGCCAAGATCGGCGCCCGGGTGGTGACCAACGCCGCGGCGCGGGTCCACGTCTCCGGGCACGCCTACGCCGGCGAGCTGCTGTTCCTCTACAACGGGATCCGGCCCCGCAACGTGATGCCGGTGCACGGCACCTGGCGGATGATGCGCGCCAATGCCGCACTGGCCGCGCGCACCGGGGTGCCGCCGGAGTCGATCCTGTTGGCCGAGAACGGCGTCAGTGTCGATCTGGTTGCCGGACAGGCGAGTATCGCCGGGGCCGTCCCGGTCGGCAAGATGTTCGTCGATGGGCTGGTGGACGGCGACGTAGGGGACGCGACGCTGGGGGAGCGGTTGACCCTGTCGTCCGGATTCGTCGCGATCACGGTGGTGGTGCGCCGCGGCACCGGTAAGCCGGTGGCACCGCCGCATCTGCATTCGCGGGGCTTCTCCGAAGATCCCAAGGCGCTGGAGCCGGCGGCCCGAAAGGTCGAGGCGGAGCTGGAATCCCTTGCCGCCGAGCGGGTTACCGATCCGGCCCGGATCGCCCAGGCGGTGCGCCGAACCGTGGGCAAGTGGGTGGGCGAGGTCTACCGGCGTCAGCCGATGATCGTGCCGACGGTGATCGAGGTCTAGCCGGCACCGGCTTAGCGCTTGTTGATGAAACCGGCGTCGACGGGCAACGTGATGCCGGTGATGTAGCGGGCCGCATCCGATACCAGCCAGGCCACCGCATTGGCGACGTCCTCGACTTGCAGCACCTGTACCGGCAGCGCATTGCCCATGTCGGGTGGCGAACCCGTCTGGGCGATGAGGTCGGCCAGCCACCCTCGGATGTATTCGTTGTTGATCATCGGGGTGTCGACGCCGGCCGGGTGCACCGAGTTGACCCGAATGCTCTGCGGCGCCAGCAGATTCGCGTATACCCGCATCAATCCGACCAGTCCGTGCTTGGCCGCGGTGTAACCGATGGCCCCGGCGTCGTGGCTGCCGATGCCGGCCAGGCCGGCAGCCGAACTGATCAGCACGATCGAGCCGCCCTCACCGTGCGCCGTGATCGCCGGGATCGCGGCCTCGATGGTGTGGTAGACGCCGGTCAGGTTGACGTCGATGACGTCGCGCCAGCCGTCGGCGGCGGCCATCGGAGCGATACCGGCGTTGGCCACCACGATGTCGAGCCGGCCCAGCTCGTCGAGACCGGCCTGCAGCGCGGTGCTCAGCGCCGCCTGGTCACGCACATCGGCTTGGCGGGCAACGATGCGCGCACCGCTCTCCTCGACCAGCTTGACCGTGGCCGCCAAATCCTCGGCATCCGCCAGCGGATAGGGCACGCTGGCGATCTGGTCGCACAGGTCGACGGCGATGATGTCGGCGCCGTCGGCGGCCAGTCGCAGGGCGTGGGCCCGGCCCTGGCCGCGGGCGGCGCCGGTGATGAATGCGACTTTGCCGTCCAGCGACCCCATCGCTAGGCCCGCAACTGGCCCTTGGCCGGGTCGCCGGCCGGGACCGGCTGCAGCATCTTGATGTCGGGTGCGCCGGCCAGGTGCTCGGTGAGGTCGCCGAACATCTCGCCGACCGCAGGGGCCGTCGAGTGGGCCTTCAAAGCGTCGGCGTCGGCCCACTGCTCGATGAACACGAAGGCGCCGTCGGATTCGTGCACCGAGTACAGCTGGCAGCCCGGTTCTTCATGCACCTGTGCCACCGCCTTGGTGCAGATCTCGCGGACGGTCTCGACCGATTCCGGCTTGACGGTGAAGGTGGCAACGACGACCACGGGCATGGGCGTGAACTCCTCGGTGGGTGGCGTGACGTCAGTCACCCTACCCAGATCGATTCCGGGCCGGGATCGCGCGGGTGGCCAAGCTGCACGATCACTCGGGGTAGTCGCCCGTTCGCAGGTCCTCGAGCAGGCTTGGCCCAGTGGGGTTCCAGCCGAACTGCTTCCGGGTCAGGGCGCTCGACGATGGCTGGTCGACGGCGAAGATGGTGCCGAGCACGCCGAAGTTCTCGGCAGGCGCGGACTCGACGGGAACGCTGAGCCGTCGACCGATCGTCTCGGCGATCGCCCGCATGGGATCTGCCTCGTCACCCACCGCGTGCAGCACCGAGCCCGGTGGGGCTGCTTCGAGCGCGAGCCGGAACAACCGCGCCGCATCGTCGGTGTGTACGGCGGGCCAGCGCTGGTCACCGTCGCCGACGTATGCCGACACGCCGCTGCGTTGTGCGGCCTGGATGAGCACGCCGGCGAAACCGTATCGCCCGCCGGCGTCGTGCACGGACCGCGGTAACCGCACGACCGAGGATCGAACACCACGCTCGGCCAGACCGATGACACCCTGGCCGGTGCGACCGCGTCCCGCCATCGGACCCTCGGTGGGGGAGGGATCGTGTTCGGTGCTCGGACGCCCCGGTGCCGGCGGGGTTCCACCAGCCAGTACCAGTGGTTTGCCGGTGTCGACGAGCGCGTCGCCGAGCGCACCGACCGCGCGGGCTTCGGCGCCGATGGAGTCTCCAACCCCGCTGAAGTCGTGGTTGAACGCCAGGTAGATGACGCCGTCGGCGTCGCGGGCCGCCTCCTTCAGGCCGTCGAGGTCGGCGATGTCGCCGCGCAGCGGTTCGCCGCCGAGCCGGCTGATGGCCGCGGCTGAGGCGTTCGATCGCGCGAGACCCACGACCTGATGGCCGGCGGCACGCAGTTCTGCGACGACTGCCGAGCCGATTCCTCCGCTGCCGCCGGTGATGAATACACGCATAACGGGCTTCCCTCCAAGCGATGAGACTACAGTCCCATCACTCTATCACCGTGATGGGACTATAGTCTCGTCACGTTATGATGGGCGTCATGGCCCGTTGGCAACCCGATGCGCGCGAACGCATGGTCGCGGCGGCACTGGATTTGTTCAACGAACGCGGATACGACGAGACGACGGTTGCGCAGATCGCCGAGCGGTCCGGGCTGACCAGGAGCACGTTCTTTCGGCATTTCCCGGACAAGCGCGACGTGCTGGCCGCCGGCCAGGACGCGATCGCGCAACTCCTCCGCGAGGGCATCGCCGCAGCGCCTGCCGACGCGACACCGCTGGCCGCCGTGTGTTCGGGCCTGAAGTCGGCGGCGGCCGCGTTCACGCCGTTCAACCGGGAACTCGCGCCCCGACTCAAGGTGGCGATCGCTGCAAGCGCCGAGCTTCAAGAACGCAACGCGCTCAAACAGATTGGGCTGGCCGCAGCAATGGCCGGCGCGCTCCAGGCGCGCGGTGTGCCCACGCCGACCGCCGAATTGGCCGCGGAGCTTGGTGGGCTGGCGTTCAAAACAGCCTATGCCCGTTGGGCCGAGCCGGCCGAAGAACAGGATCTGGGCACCGTCGCATGCGCCGTTCTGCGGGAGTTACACGCCGCTGCCGCCGATCTCGGCTGACGACGGCCCCGACCGGTACCAAACTGTAATACGCCGTCCTGTGGTGCCCCATTAGAGGCTGAGCAGGGATCTTGGCCGACGTCGGTGTGGGACAAGCGTGAAACCAGCCTGTGACCAGTGTGGCAGCTGTTGTGTATGAGGTGATTGCGACTAGGCTTGCCTCCATGGCTAGCAAGACCGTCGCCCGATCCCGAACCGGAACCGCCAGGTCAAAGGCCGGTTCGCGGGGCAACGCCCGCCGGCCGGCTGCGGCGCGCCGCAAACCGGCACCGCGTCGGCAACACTCGGGGCTGGCCGGGGCGGGGATGGCCTGCGGCCGGGCAGCCAGAGCGGGGTGGTTGATGGTCGCCAAGGCGGCCGGCGGAACCGCACGGTCTGTCGGCCGCGCCCACGACATCGATCCCGGACATCGGCGGGACGGTATCGCGCTGGCCCTGTTGGGCTTGGCCGTGGTGACCGCTGCCAGTTGCTGGCTGGACGCCGCGCGGCCGGTCGGGGCGTGGATCGACACCGGCCTGCGCAGCGTGATCGGCGGGGCGGTGGTGCTGCTTCCGGTATTGGCCGGTGTCGGCGCCGTCCTGCTGATGCGCACCGAACCCGACCCGGAGAACCGACCCCGCCTGATCCTCGGCTCGGCCATGGTCGCGCTGCCGATTCTGGGCCTGTGGCATCTGTGGGCCGGCTCCCCGCAGGCTCCGGAGGGCCGCCTGCACGGCGCCGGGTTCGTCGGCTTCGCGATGGGTGGGCCGCTCGCCGACGGGCTCACCGCGTGGATCGCCGCGCCGCTGTTGTGCATCGGGGTGCTGTTCGGGGTGCTGCTGTTGACCGGGACGACCCTGCGTGAGGCGCCCGAAGCGCTGCGGGCCATGTTCGTCACGCGGGACTACGACGATGGCTACGACGACGACGGCTACTACGACGACGACAGCTACTACGACGATGCCGACGGCGACTTCGAGGACGGTCCGGGACCGGGCGAGGCCGACGACACCCCGGACTGGCAGTCGCGCACCCCGCTGGACAACTATCCGGTCGACGAGGCGCCCGCCGAGGCACCACCACCGGCCAAGCCCGCCCGTCGCAAGCAACCCAAGGCGGCCAAGGCCAAGCCCACAGACGCCACCGTGGTACTGGACCGGGTGGTGGAGGGTCCCTACACGCTGCCGCCGCTGACCCTGCTGCTGGCCGGCGACCCGCCGAAGCAGCGGACCGCCGCCAACGACCAGATGGCCGATCAGATCACCTCGGTGCTGCAGCAGTTCAAGGTCGACGCCGCGGTCACCGGCTGCACGCGCGGGCCCACCGTCACCCGCTACGAGGTGGAACTGGGCCCCGGGGTCAAGGTCGAGAAGATCACCGCCCTGCAGCGCAACATCGCCTATGCGGTGGCCACCGAAAGCGTGCGGATGCTGGCGCCCATCCCGGGCAAGTCCGCGGTGGGCATCGAGGTGCCCAACACCGACCGCGAGCTGGTGCGGCTGGCCGATGTGCTGACCGCGCCGTCCACCCGGCGTGACCACCACCCGCTGGTGATCGGGCTGGGCAAGGACATCGAGGGCGACTTCATCAGCGCCAACCTGGCCAAGATGCCGCACCTGCTGGTGGCCGGCTCCACCGGCTCGGGTAAGTCCAGCTTCGTCAACTCGATGCTGGTCTCGCTGCTGGCGCGCGCCACCCCCGAAGAGGTCAGGATGATCCTGATCGACCCGAAGATGGTGGAACTCACCCCGTACGAGGGCATTCCGCACCTGATCACCCCGATCATCACCGCGCCCAAGAAGGCCGCGGCCGCGCTGGCCTGGCTGGTCGAGGAGATGGAGCAGCGCTATCAGGACATGCAGGCGTCCCGGGTGCGCCACATCGACGACTTCAACGAGAAGGTGCGATCCGGCGCCATCACCACGCCGCTGGGCAGCGAACGGGTGTACCGGCCCTACCCCTACATCGTGGCGATCGTCGACGAACTCGCCGACCTGATGATGACCGCCCCGCGCGACGTCGAGGACGCGATCGTGCGAATCACCCAGAAGGCCCGGGCCGCCGGCATCCACCTCGTGCTGGCCACGCAGCGGCCGTCAGTCGACGTCGTCACCGGCCTGATCAAGACCAATGTGCCGTCCCGGCTGGCATTCGCCACCTCGTCGCTGACCGACTCCCGGGTGATCCTGGACCAGGCCGGCGCCGAGAAGCTGATCGGTATGGGGGATGGCCTGTTCCTGCCGATGGGCGCGAACAAGCCGATCCGGTTGCAGGGCGCGTTCATCTCCGACGAGGAGATTCACGCCGTCGTCTCCGCGGCCAAGGACCAGGCCGAACCCGAGTACACCGACGGCGTCACCGCCGCCAAACCGACCGGCGAACGCACCGACGCCGACCCCGACATCGGCGACGACATGGAGGTCTTCCTGCAGGCCGTCGAATTGGTGGTGTCCAGCCAGTTCGGCTCCACCTCGATGCTGCAGCGCAAGCTGCGGGTCGGGTTCGCCAAGGCCGGCCGGCTGATGGATCTGATGGAGACCCGCAGCATCGTCGGCCCGTCCGAAGGCTCCAAGGCCCGGCAGGTGCTGGTCAAGCCGGACGAGCTGGCCGCGACGATGATGGCCATCCGCGGCGGCGGCGATCCCGATGACTCCGACGACGACGGCGACGACGGCGACTAGGCGGTGACCACCAGCGACAACCCGTGCCGATCCCGGCCCACCCGTCGCCGCTTGCTGCGAATCACCAACCGAGACACCGCCGCTTCGATGCCACGCGCGAGTTCGTTGACGTCGGCGATGGTGCTGTAGTCGGTCAGGATGCCGAAGAACAGACTGTCGGCATAGCGCAGGATCGCTGCGCCGGTGCGCAATTGCAGCGCGATCGGCGGGACCGGCCATACCGCGGACACCTTGCATCCCATGATCTGCAGCGGGCGGGTGGGGCCGGGCACAGTGGCCGCCAGCGCGACCACACTGCGCTGCGGCAGCCGGGACGCCAGGTGCGCCGCCCACGCGGTGATCGGGGTAGGAATCGCCCGGGTCACCGCCGCCATGATGTCGCCCAGTCCGCGTTCGGCGGTCGCCATCGCCTCAGCCTCGGCCAGCCGGGCATGCACCAGCCGTAGCCGCACCACCGAGTTCTCCTCGTCGACCGGCAGCCGGGGCAGCAGCACCGACGGGCCGCTCGGCACCAGGGTGCGCAGCGAGTCCGGCAGCGGTTGGCCGCCGCGGCGAACCAGCATGTCGCGGTAGCTCTCGGTGAGGGCGGCCAGCGCGACATCGTCGACGGTGACGTCGAAGGTCTGACAGATCTGGTCGACGTCAGCGGCGCTGACCCGGGCTGCGGTGTAACGCCGCCGGCTCGTCAGCGGGCCGTTGAGCGGGGTCGCCGGCCGTGACAGGCCGATCGCGAACTCTGTGACGCCCCGCAACAGCCGATCAGCCTGCGTGACCCCGATCATCGCGTCGACCGCGATCGAGGCCGCCGTCCGCAGTGCGCTGGTGCGCGCGGACGGGCGCCGGAAGATCTCGGCGTGTCCCGCGCGGGCATGCCCGGCGCCGTGGGAGATCCCCTCGTCGGACAAGCCCGCCAGGATGTGCACGGTGGCGACCGCGTCGGCGATGCAGGGATGGACCTTGACCAGCATCGCCCATCGCCCGTCGGACAGGCCGTCGATCACCCAGATCTCCCAGAGCGGCCGGTCCCGGTCCAGCCGCCAGGACATCACCTCGGCGACTACGGAGAACAACTCTGCGTCGGTGCCTGGACTGGGCACCGCGATGCGGCAGACATGGCGTGCCAGGTCGAAGCCGGTGTCTTCGACCCACTGCGGTGCACTCAGATCGAAGACCCGCCGACGCAGCCGCTGGGCGAACCGGGGGCAGGCCGCGATCCGCTCGCCCAGCGTCGACGTCAGTGACTGGTGGTCGGGGATCGGGCCGTCCAGCACTGCCAGCGCGCCCATGCCCAGATGCGTGTGCTGGTCGGCGTCCTCTAGATGCAGCAAACTTGTGTGCACGGGCGTCAGGTGCTCGGCCATGGGGACCTCCGGTTATCTGCAACTGCTAGTACCACCATCTCGCTTCAGTCGCGTGATGGGCAGGGCCAGAAGTCCCGAATGGCCGACTCGGTCATCGCCGCCGGTGGCGCGCGGGGGCGAACGGTAGATGACAACGGGCTGAACGGTAGGGATAATCTCCACGTGGATTGGGCGAGATTATTCAGTTTTGATACGCCGCCAGCCGAGATTCTGATACGCGGAACGGTCATCTACATCACCATTTACGCCCTGTTGCGGGTGGTGCTGAAGCGGGAGGCCGGCACCAACGGCATAACGGATCTCATCGTGGTGGTACTGATCGCAGACGCGGCCCAGAACGGTATGGCGGGCGGCTATAAATCGATCAGTGACGGCGTCTTGCTGGTCAGCGTGATCATCGGCTGGTCGTTCCTGTTGAACTGGGCGGCGCACCGCTGGACGTGGGCGGCGCGGGTCATCCGGCCGGGTTCGTTGTTGCTGATTCGCGACGGTGAGTTACTGCACCACAACATGCGCAAAGAGATGATCACCGAGAATCAACTGCGCGAACAGGGACGCAAGCAGGGCATCGCCGATCTCAGCGTGGTCCGCGAGGGTCGCATGGAATCTGACGGTCAGTTCAGCTTCATCATCGGGGCGGCGCCGGGCTTCCTCGCGTCGACCGCTTAACCGCTGGGTTGATGCGGTCAGAGCACCAGCAGCATCCGGGTGTTGCCCAGAGTGTTCGGCTTGGCGTAGCTCAGATCCAGGAACTCGGCCACCCCGACGTCGTAGGACCGTTGCATCTCGGTGAACACCTCGGCGCTGACCGGAGTCCCGTCGATCTCGGTGAAACCGTGCCGGGCGAAGAAGGCGGTCTCGAAGGTCAGCACGAACAGCCGCTGCAGCTGCAGTTCGCGGGCGACCTGCAGCAGCCGGTCGACGAGCGCATGCCCGATGCCGCGACCGGTCAGTGTCGGATCCACCGCGATGGTGCGCACCTCGCCCAGATCCGACCACAGCACGTGCAGCGCGCCGCAGCCCACCACCTGCTGGTCAGAGTCCTCGGCCACCCAGAACTCCTGGACCGCCTCGTACAGCGTCACCAGGTTCTTCTCCAGCAGGATCCTGCCGGCGTAGGTGTCCACCAGCTGCTTGATCGCCGGGACGTCGGAGGTGCGCGCGCGCCGGATCAGGGGCCGTCCCGCCGGTCGATCCGCCGCAAGATTCACAGCTGCACAGTATCGGTTTCTCATTTCCGGCTGTGCAACAGATATTCTGACTGCCGTGTCGGGGCAGCCTCAAATCGGTCCAGCGGTGACGCACGTCCCGGTGGTCAATATCGCCAACGCGTTGACCATCGTGCGGATGGCGCTCGTTCCGGTTTTTTTGCTGGCGTTGTTCGCCGAGAACGGCCACGATCCCAAGACCCGCATCGCGGCGTTCGTCATTTTTGCGATCGCCATCATCACCGACCGGCTGGACGGCACGCTGGCGCGCAACTACGGCTTGGTGACCGAGTTCGGCACCCTGGCCGACCCGATCGCCGACAAGGCGCTGATCGGCGCCGCGCTGATCGGGCTGTCGATGCTGGGCGACCTGTGGTGGTGGGTCACGGTGCTGGTCCTGGCCCGCGAGATCGGGATCACCGTGCTGCGGTTCGCGGTGCTGCACCGAGGCGTGATCCCGGCCAGCCGCGGCGGAAAACTCAAGACGCTGGTGCAGGCGGTCGGCATCGGGCTACTCGTTCTGCCGCTGAACGGTCCTTGGCTGGTGACGGCCTGGGTGGTGATGGCCGTCGCGGTGGTGTTGACGGTGGTGACCGGCGTGGATTACGTGCGGTCGGCGGTCGCCGACCTTCGCGACCGGAGTTGAATGAAACCGCCGATCCGGGAACCCGAATGGGCGTCGTGCGCGTTGACCTTGGTGACTGTCGGTTTTCCAGGTTGGCCCTAAGGGGGAGTACACGATGACGGCATTGCTGCGGGAGTCGGTCGGCGAGGTGTTGCGCCAGGCCCGGACGGCGCAGGGTCGCACGCTGCGTGAGGTGTCGGACTCGGCGCGGGTCAGCCTGGGCTACCTCTCGGAGGTCGAGCGGGGCCGCAAGGAGGCCTCCAGCGAGTTGCTCAACGCGATCTGCGTGGCGTTGCAGGTCCCGTTGTCTGCGGTGCTCTTCGATGCCGGCAGCCGGCTGGCGCGGGCCGAGCGGATCGAGCGCGAGCGGACCGCCCGGAACCGGGGACTCACCCGCATCGATGCCGGAACCAAGGTCGTCATCCCGCCGCCGCGGGCGATGGCCTCGGCGTGACAGCCCGGTTCGGCATGATGGGGCGAAACGCAGGCTGAAGCCGCACCCGCCAACCGCCGAACCGATAAGTTGATCAGCGGTAAGCGGCAGAGCTGACAACATCGAAACAACCAGACGGAGCTGACTGATGGCCAACCCGTTCGTCAAGGCGTGGAAGTACGTGATGGCGCTGTTCAACGCGAAAATCGATGAGCACGCCGATCCCAAGGTGCAGATCCAGCAGGCGATCGAAGAGGCGCAGCGTCAGCACCAGGCACTGACCCAGCAGGCCGCCCAGGTGATCGGCAACCAGCGTCAGCTCGAGATGCGGCTGAACCGGCAGCTGGCCGACATCGAGAAGCTTCAGGTCAACGTGCGCCAGGCACTGACCCTGGCCGACCAGGCCACTGCGGCCGGCGACAGCGCCAAAGCCACCGAGTACAACAACGCCGCCGAGGCGTTCGCGGCTCAACTGGTCACCGCCGAACAGAACGTGGAAGACCTCAAGACCCTGCATGACCAGGCGCTGTCGGCGGCGGTGCAGGCCAAGAAGGCCGTCGAGCAGAACGCGATGATGTTGCAGCAGAAGGTCGCCGAGCGCACCAAGCTGCTCAGCCAGCTCGAACAGGCCAAGATGCAGGAGCAGGTGAGCGCGTCGCTGCGGTCGATGAGTGAGATCGCCGCGCCCGGTACCACCCCCAGCCTCGACGAGGTGCGCGACAAGATCGAACGGCGCTACGCCAATGCGATCGGCGCCGCCGAGCTGGCGCAGGGCTCGGTGCAGGGCCGGATGATCGAAGTGGAACAGGCCGGCGTGCAGATGGCCGGCCACTCCCGGTTGGAGCAGATCCGTGCGTCGATGCGCGGCGAGTCCCTGCCGGCCGGAGGTGCGACGGCGCCGGTCACCCCGGCGGCGCCGCAGTCGGGTGCCGACCCCAACCCCGAGAATCCGCTGGGCCGGTAGCAGGTGGCCGTGAGAGTCGGAGGCCGCACCCGGCGCGCCCTGCTTCAGCGCGGCGTCGACCGTGCCAGCGAGGCTGTCGACATCCTCGCCGACAAGCTGGGTGCGATCGCCGACCCACGGGCCAGGCTGCTGCGCAAGCGCCGGTGGGCGCTGCGTCTGGGCCTGTTCTTCGGTGCCGCATGCGGGTTCTGGATGCTGGTGACGGCCTTACTGGCATCGTGGGCCACACCCGTGTGGGTGCTACTGATCACCGGGCTGATCGCCGCCGGAGCGGCCGCCCCGGCGACGTTGTTGCTGCTGCGGTTCCGCTGGTTGCGTTCGGTTCCGCTGCCCGCCGCGCGGACCGTCACCGCCCGTCGCCTGCCGCCGCCCGGCTCGGCGGCGCGACCGGCGATGTATGCGCTGGGCGCCTCCGAGCGCGGCATGTTGTCACTGCTGGGCGTGCTGGAACGCGGCCGGCTGCTGCCCACCGGCGAGATCACCGAACTGACTGCGGCGATCAACGGTGCGGCGTCGACGATGGCGGCCACCGCCGCCGAGGTGGTGTCGATGGAGCGCGCCGTGCAACACAGCGCGCAGTCTCGGGAGTACCTGGTGCCGACGATCAACGCGTTCACCGCCCAGTTGAGTGCCGGTGTTCGTCAATACAACGAAATGGTTACCGCCGCAGCGCAACTGGTGGCTTCGGCGAACGATGGGACGTCGACACGTTCCGGTGATCCGATGAACTCGCCGATGTCCCAGCAGCGCTACCGCGAGGAACTGACCGACGCGACCGACCGCATGCTGGGTTGGGCGCAGGCGTTCGACGAACTCGCCCAACTGCCCCGGGCCTAGATGTCGTCGCTGCGCTGATCGACCGACTCGGGCCGCGGTCCGTAGCGTTCGATGTAGTCCCGGTGAATGTGGGCGTCGCGCGCTCGGGTGAGCTCGTCGGCGAGTTCCGGGTCGAGACCGTGCATGCGCAGCATGTGTTTGCGCCATACCTTGTTGAGGGCGTGCGAGAACAGGATCGCCATGAACCAGATCGGAAACGTCATCGACACATGAGTCATGAAGTCTGTCGGCAGAAACCAGAACGGGATCAGGATCAACGTCGTCGGCACGACGGCGCGCATGATTATCCGAACGGTTGCACCGGGTCCAGCCATGTCGTTGCGCACCCAATCCCGCAGCGAAGGGGGCAGGGGGCGTCCGTAGCAGTACCGGATGTATTGGATCGGGTTGGGGCGACGGCGCGCGTTCATCGTGGTCTGCAAGCGGTCTACAACGTCGGGCGCAGCGCGGGGAAGACGGTCGCCGCCACCGCCCGCAGTGTCGCCTTGAACATGTCCAGGAAGTCGAAGTAGTCGCGCCACAACGTGATACGCCCGTTGTGCACCTCGAACACTCCGCACACCCAGAACTGCAGTCGCAGCGGGCCAAAGGTCAGCACATCGGTGCGCTCGGTGAGCACCGCCGCCCCGTCGGCGGCGATGCGGTGGATCTTCACATCGAAGGCCATCCGGCCGGCCATCCGGCGGAACACCCCGATGGTGGCGCTGCGGCCGTAGATGGTCGGCAGCCCGACGTTCTGGTACACCACGTCCTCGGCGAGGACCGCGGCCGCCGTGTCGAGATCGTCGTCGGCGAGGGCGTCGAGGAAGGACTCCACGGCTCGGATGTTGTCGACGGCGGTCTGCTGGACACTCGGTTCGGTCATACCTGTCAGCCTAGGCCCGCAGCGCTGTGGCACGGTAGGCCGATGCGCATCGTGGTGGTCGCCGGGCCCGACCCCGGTCACGCTTTCCCTGCGATCGCGTTGTGCCGACGCTTCGTCGCGGCCGGGGACACACCGACACTGTTGACCGGGGTGCAGTGGCTGGACACCGCGCGCGCCGCCGGGGTCGACGCCGCGGAGTTGATCGGACTGGATCCCACCGCCACCGACGACGACGGGGACGCCGGAACCAAGCTGCACCAGCGGGCGGCGCGCATGGCGCGGCAGAACCGCGACCAGCTGCGGGCGCTGGCGCCGGACCTGGTGGTCTCCGATGTCATCACCGCCTGCGGGGGAATGGCCGCCGAACTGCTCGGCATCCCGTGGGTCGAACTCAGCCCGCATCCGCTGTACCTGCCTTCGAAGGGACTGCCGCCGATCGGCAGCGGGTTGGCGCCCGGCGCCGGGGTGCGGGGCCGGTTGCGGGACACGGTGATGCGGTCCCTGACCGCACGGTCGGTGCGGTCCGGTCTGCGGCAGCGCGCCGAGGCCCGGGCGGGCATCGGTCTGCCGGACCGCGACCCCGGGCCGCTGCGGCGCCTGATCGCCACGCTTCCGGCTCTCGAGGTGCCGCGGCCGGACTGGCCCGCGGAGGCGGTCGTCGTCGGGCCGTTGCACTTCGAGCCCACCGAGGAGCTGCTGGCGGTGCCGCCGGGCTCCGGGCCACTGGTGGTGGTGGCTCCGTCCACGGCGTCGACCGGGGCTGCCGGGCTGGCCGAGCTGGTATTGGAGCACCTGGTTCCCGGCGTGGGGCTGCCGGCGGGCGCTCGGGTCGCGGTGTCGCGGCTGAACGGCCCCGAGTTGACGCTGCCGGCGTGGGCCGTTGCCGGGCTGGGCCGCCAGGACGAACTGCTGACCCGCGCCGATCTGGTCATCTGCGGCGGCGGGCACGGCATGGTGGCCAAATCCCTGCTGGCCGGGCTGCCGCTGGTGGTGGTGCCCGGCGGTGGCGACCAATGGGAGATCGCCAACCGCATTGTGCGCCAAGGCAGTGGACGGCTGATCCGACCGCTGACTCCGGCGGCGCTGACCGAGGCGGTGAGCGCCGTGCTGGCGTCGCCGGGCTACCGCGACGCCGCCCGACGGGCCGCCGACGGGGCCGCCGACGTGGCCGATCCGGTGCAGGTGTGTCGCGAGGCACTGTCGTGCGCTGAGTAGGTTGGGACGCGTGCGCCTGACCGAATTTCGCGAGCGGGTCGCGCTGCGTTTCGGTGCGGCCTACGGTGCCACGGTGCTGGCCGATCACGTGCTGGCCGCGGTGGGCGGGCGCACCGCTGAACAGGCGATCGAGGACGGGGTGGACCCCCGCGATGTGTGGTGGGCGCTGTGCGCGGACTTCGACGTGCCGCGCGATCAGTGGTGAGAGTGATCGCGCGGTCCCACGATGCTGCGGACCAGGGCGACGGAGAGGTCCGAGCAGCTGGCGGCCAACTCGGCCGGGGTCTCGGTGGGGTTGTCGAGCCAGGCTTCGATGATCTGGTTGACGCCGCCGACGATGAACAAGGCGCCGCGGCGTAAATCGGCAGGCGCGGGAATTTCGCCGTCGAGGACACCGGGTGCGTGCTCGACGATCGCGTCGGTGATCAGGTCCAGGATGCGAGCGCGGTGCTCGCTGAGCCCGGGGACGGCGGACAGGTCGCTGGTGGCGATGCGATGGATGTACGGGTCGACGGCGATCAGGTCCAGGAAGGCCGTCAACGCGGACCGCAGTTTGTCGGTGAGCGTGCCTGGGTCACCGACGCCGGCGGTGATCATCGCCTCGAGAAGCTGGTCGCGGACGTCGTCGGAGACGGCGAACAGCAGCGCGTCACGGTTTGGAAACTGCTCGTAGAAGTAGCGCGGGATCAACCCCGCGGCCGCGCAGACGCCGCGGACGGTGACCTCGCCGATTCCCGATTCGCCCCAGATCCCGCGGCCGGCGGCCAGCAGCTTGCCACGGCGGTCGGCGCGGCGGTCGACCGCGCTGATTCCGCCGTAGTCGCGCACCACACCCGGGCGTTTCATTGACATCACCCTACGCGCGACCTACATTTGGAACACAGATGTTATCCAAAGCAATGCCGGAGGCTTATCGATGACTTCGCCCGTAGCCGACATTCCGACCCGCCATCCGGATTCGCCCGGCACGATTCCGGCCAGCATCCGGATGCTGGCCGGGGCGATGGCGATCGCCAAGCCCACACCGGAGCGGTGGCGTCAGATCGGCGAGGATCTGACCGTCGGTGACGAGCCGATGCGGCGCCTGGTCGAGTGGATGTCGAGTACCGGGACCAAGGAGCCGCGGGCGATCTTCGAACGGATACTCACCGAGGGGCTGGCCGCGGTGCCGGACGCGCCGGAACCGCTGCGCGAGTTCTTCGGTGAGGTCGAGCCGATCCCGGACTGGGTCGAGATGGACCGGGTGCGCCGGGGCCAGCGGGCGTTGCGCCGAGGCGGTGCCGATGGCACCTACATCGCCCGTGACGTGTCCTTTCTGGGCGGCTACCAGTTCTCCTCGTTCAACAAGACCCTGCTGCGCACCGGTGTGCTGGAGAAGGGCTCGAACAAGCGGTTCGCCGAGACGCTGCAATGGGCGCTGGACGTCAACGGTGAGGGGGGATTGGAACCGCTCGGCGCCGGCTATCAGGCCACCATCCGGGTCCGGCTGATCCATGAGTACGTGCGTCGGCACGTGGCCGCCCTGCCGGACTGGCGCGGCGACGAATGGGGCTTGCCGGTCAATCAGACCGACATGGCCGCCACCCTGGTGGGAGCGCTGATCGCGCCACCGGCCGCCGGGTTGGGACTGGGAATCGTGCTGTCTCCGAGCGAACTCGACGACATCGCGCACATGACCCGCTACGTCGGCTGGCTGATGGGCATCCGCGAGGATTGGCTGCCGCGCAGCTTCCGCGACGGCGTCCGCATCCTCTACCAAACCCTCGGTGCGCTCTCCGAGCCCGACGAGTCGACCAAGCAGCTGGCCGCCCCGATGGCCGATGATCCGCTGGAATGGCACTACTCCGCCATGACCGGCGTGCGGCGTCGTATCGCCCGGTCTCAGCACCTGTCGGTGACCGCCGGCTTCTTGGGGCCGCGCACGATGCGCAAGTTGGGCCTGCCGGCATTCGTGCTGCCGTGGTATCCGCTGCTGCGGATGCCGGTGAACCTCGCCCGCAGCCTTGCGGCGCTGGTCCTGCCCGGTGGACTGGACCATGCCGCGATGCGCGGGCGTCGCGAGCAGGAGGAGTTCATGCGCACCATGATGGGCGGCGACGACACCACCATCGGGGCTTCCGCGCACGTGATTCGGGTGGCCTAGCCGGGGCCTGTACGCCGCCGAAAGTCTCCACACGCCGACACGCCGCGTGGCTGACTTGATTCGAACACCCGTTCGCCTACTGTGGTGAGAGTTCGCCGGTTTGTCGGAGCCCGTCGCTAGCGTGACGGCCAACCGACCGAGAACCGGTCAACCGAACACCGAACCACAGGAGAGGCATCATGGCGCAAGCCCCCGATCGCGAGAAAGCACTCGAACTGGCGATGGCCCAGATCGACAAGAATTACGGCAAAGGCTCGGTGATGCGCCTCGGGGACGAGGTGCGCCAGCCGATCTCTGTCATCCCGACCGGCTCGATCGCCCTCGATGTGGCGCTGGGCATCGGCGGCCTGCCCCGGGGCCGGGTCGTGGAGATCTACGGCCCGGAATCCTCGGGTAAGACCACCGTGGCGCTGCACGCGGTGGCCAACGCCCAGGCCGCCGGCGGGATTGCGGCGTTCATCGACGCCGAACACGCGCTGGACCCCGACTACGCCCAGAAACTCGGCGTGGACACCGATGCGCTACTGGTGTCCCAGCCCGACACCGGTGAGCAGGCGCTGGAGATCGCCGACACGCTGATCCGCTCCGGCGCGCTGGACATCCTGGTCATCGACTCGGTGGCCGCGCTGGTGCCGCGCGCCGAGATCGAGGGCGAGATGGGGGACAGCCACGTCGGTCTGCAGGCCCGGTTGATGAGCCAGGCGCTGCGGAAGATGACCGGCGCGCTGAGCAATTCGGGCACCACCGCGATCTTCATCAACCAGTTGCGGGAGAAAATCGGTGTGATGTTCGGTTCTCCCGAAACGACCACGGGCGGAAAGGCTTTGAAGTTCTACTCGTCGGTTCGTCTGGACGTTCGTCGGATCGAGACACTCAAGGACGGCACCGACGCGGTCGGTAACCGTACCCGGGTCAAGGTGGTCAAGAACAAGGTCAGCCCACCGTTCAAACAGGCTGAGTTCGACATCCTGTATGGCCGGGGCATCAGCCGCGAGGGCTCGCTGATCGACATGGGTGTGGACCAGGGCTTCATCCGCAAGTCCGGCTCCTGGTTCACCTACGACGGTGAGCAGCTCGGGCAGGGCAAGGAGAACGCCCGTAACTACCTGCTGGAGAACGCCGACGTGGCCAACGAGATCGAGAAGAAGATCAAAGAGAAGCTCGGCATCGGCGCCGTGCTGACCGATGGCTTGGCTGATGACGTCCTGCCCGCTCCCGTCGACTTCTGAGCCCGCCGAGGTTGATCCAGCCAAACGCGAGGAGCAGGCGAAGTCACTGTGCCTTCGCCTGCTCACCGCGCGGGCCCGCACCCGCGCCGAGCTCGCCGATCAGCTGACCAAGCGGGGTTACCCCGACGACGTCAGTGACCGGGTGCTCGACCGGCTGGCCACCGCCGGCCTGATCGACGACGCCGATTTCGCCGAGCAGTGGGTGCGGTCCCGGCGGGAACGCGCGGGCAAGGGCCGCAAGGTGCTGGCCGCCGAGCTGCGCACCAAGGGCGTCGCCGACGACGTGATCGCCGGGGCGCTGGCCGGTATCGATGCGGGCGCCGAGCGCGTCCGGGCTGAACAGCTGGTCCAGGGCAAACTGCGGCGGGAAACCCTCGGCGAGGACGATCTACGGGTCACCCGCCGGCTGGTGGCGATGCTGGCGCGGCGCGGCTACAGCCCGTCGATGGCCTACGACGTGGTCAGCACCGAGTTGGCCGCCGAACGGGAGCGCCGCCGGGTCTGAGGCTCAGACGTCCTCGATCTCGTCGACCTCGTCCTTGTCGGTGAAGACTTCCTTGGTCCGCTCGACGGCGTGGGTGGCGATCTCCATGGAGTCCTGGACGATGGCGCTGACGCCGCCGGAGACGTCGCCGCGGATGATGTCGCCGGCGTCCTCGACGATGTCGGAAGCCTTTTCGACGGCGTGGGTGGCGATATCGCGGGCTGCGTTGAACGCGTCCCGGGGAGTGATGGCCATGGGAGTCTCCTGTCGCTGGCTGTCGAGTCCGACTCTAGACGCCGGACCACGCCTGCGCAGTGCCTAAACGACCCGGGCTCCCGGGGTGCCCTCCGGTTCGATCGTGGCCGCCTCCAGCGGGGTCTGACGGGACTTGCGCAGTCGGCGCTCCAACGCGATGGCGCCGGACGACAGCACCAGGTTTCCGGTGATCATCAGCGCCGCGATCACCAACAGCGCGGGCACGTAATTGCTGTATTGCGAGCCCACCACCGTGCCCTGGCGCACCATCTCCACAAAGGTGATCTGATAGCCGATCGCGGTGTCCTTGAGCACCACCACCAGCTGCGACACCAGCACCGGCAACATGGCGGTGACGGCCTGCGGCAGCAGCACCAACCGCATCGAGCTGCCCCAGCTCAACCCCAGCGCGGCGGCCGCCTCGGACTGCCCACCGGGCAGGGCGTGTACGCCGGCCCGCACGATCTCGGCGATGACGGCGCCGTTGTAGAGCGTCAGACCGGTGACCACCCCGGCCAGGGCGATCTGCTGCGGCGGGAACGCGTTGAGCACGCCGTAGACGAAGTAGGCGAAGATCATCATGATCAGCACCGGGATCGCCCGGAAGAACTCCACCGCCACCGCACAACTCCAGCGCAGCGGCCTGATCCCCGACAGCCGGCCGACACCCAGGCCGACCCCCAGGATCAGCGCAAGCCCGATAGACCAGGCAGCTGCGGTCAGGGTGCCCGCCACCCCGGGCAGCACGTAGGTCCGCCACAGGTCGGCGGTCAGAAACGGTGTCCACTTCTCCGCGACCAGCTGACCCTTGGCGGACAGCCGCGAATACACCACCCAGCCCAGCAACGCCGCGGCCAGCACAGTCGCCACCGACATCGCGCGGTGCCGCGCGCGGGCTCGCGGGCCGGGTGCATCGAAGACCACCGTCGCCGGCGTCATCGCGCCACCGTCCAGCGTCGACCCAGATACCCGAACAGCAGGCCCAACGGCAGGGTGAGCACGACGAAACCGGCCGCGAAGACAGCGCCGACCGCAATCAGTGCCGCGGTGTTCTCGGTCATCGACTTCATCAGCAGCGCCGCTTCGGCGACTCCGATCGCTGAGGCCAGCGTGGTGTTCTTCGTCAGCGCGATCAGCACCGAACCCAGCGGAATGATCACCGCCCGAAAAGCCTGCGGCAGCAACACGATCCGCAGATTCTGAACGAAGCTCAACCCAAGTGACCGGGCGGCCTCGGCCTGCCCGATTCCCACCGTGTTGACCCCGGAACGCACCGCCTCGCACACGAACGACGCGGTGTACGCGCTCAATCCGAGTACCGCGAGCCGGAAGTTGCTGTCGTCAATGGACGTCGGCGAATGCGGGTCGGACAGTGTCACCCCCATCGTCTGGGCCAGGCCGAACGAGCACAGCAGCAACAGCAAAGTCAGCGGGGTGTTGCGCACCAGGTGGACGTAGCCGGCGCCGAGCCATCGCAGCGCCGGAACCGGAGAAAGCCGCATCGCGGCCAGGCCGGTGCCCAGCATCAGTGCGATAGCCCCCGACAGCACCGCCAACTCGACTGTGACGGTGAACGCCTCGACGATCTGGCCCCGATACTCGGTGAACATCATTGTTCGATCGGCGGCGGGTCGGGTACCGCGAATCCGGCGGCGCCGAAGTTGTTGACGAACGCCGCCCGCCAGGAGCCGTCGCGTTCCATCTGCTCGATCGCGTCGTTGATCCGCCTTCGCAGACCGTCGTTGCCCTTGCGGACTCCGATTCCGTACTTCTCGGTGGAGAACGGCTCACCGACCAGCTTGAAGGCACCGGGGCTTTGAGCGGCATACCCGGCCAGGATCACGTCATCGGTGGTCACGGCGTCGATCGCACTGTTGCGCAGCGCCTCCACGCACGCGGAGTAGGTGTCGTAGCGCTGCAGCTGCACCCCCGGATAGCGGTCTTTGATCCGTTGGGCGGGAGTGGATCCGGACACCGAACACAGCTTCTTGTGATGCTGCAGCGACGCCGTGCCGGTGATGTCGCTGTTGTCGGCCCGCACCAGCAGGGATTGGCCGGCAAGCAGGTAGGGGCCGGCGAAGTCGACCTTTTCCCGCCGAGAATCGGTGATCGAATAGGTGGCGACCACGTAATCGACCTGGCCGTTGCGCAGCAGCATCTCGCGTTGGCCGGACGGGGCTTCGAGCCAGGCGATGCGCGCAGCCGGATAGCCCAGCCGCGCAGCGACGTAGCGGGCCACGTCGACATCGAACCCGCCGAAAGTGCCGTCGGGTCTTTTGACACTCAACCCGGGCTGGTCGAACTTGACACCGATGGTGATCTTGCCGGTGTCATCGGGGGTGCATGCCGATAGTGCCAGCAACACCGCCAGCGCGAACACGGCGCGCACCCGACCGCGCACCTGCAGCGGCAGCGCGGTCGTCATCGCCATGCGGTGGCTCCCCATCTACCGGCCGTTCAGTGGTCGAGGACCTTGGCGAGGAAGTCTTTGGCCCGCGCGGACTTCGGGTCGCCGAAGAAGTCCGCCGGCGGGGCAACCTCCACGATCGCCCCATCGGCCATGAACACCACCCGATCGGCAGCGCGACGGGCGAAACCCATCTCATGGGTCACCACCACCATGGTCATCCCGTCGTCGGCCAGCGAACTCATCACCGCCAGCACTTCGCTGATCATCTCCGGGTCCAGCGCACTGGTCGGCTCATCGAACAGCATCACCTTGGGGTTCATCGCCAGCGAGCGGGCGATCGCCACCCGTTGCTGCTGCCCGCCGGACAACTGGGCGGGGTGTTTGCCGGCCTGATCGGCCACCCCGACCCGTTCCAACAGTGCCATCGCCGTCCGCTGCGCCTGCGCCCGCGGGGTCTTGTGCACCTTCATCGGTGCCAGTGTGACGTTGTCGAGGATGGTCTTGTGCGGAAACAGGTTGAACGCCTGGAACACCATTCCGACCTGTGCCCGCAGCCGGGCAAGCGACGCGCCCTCGGCCGGCAGCGGCTCGCCGTCGACGGTGATGGTGCCCGAGTCGACGGTTTCGAGTCGGTTGATGGTCCGGCACAGGGTGGACTTGCCGGAGCCCGACGGCCCGAGGATCGCCACCACCTCGCCACGGGCGACATCGAGATTGATATCGCAGAGCACATGCAGGTCGCCGAAGTACTTGTTGACGGCCCGGATGGCGATCATCGGCACGGGATCCGGCCCGCCGCTGGTCATGGCATCCGACCCTACCCAGGACCGAACAGTGGTGGCACCATAAGCGTCGGTCAATCCGATCGATCTCACCGTCGCAGGTCGCCGTACCATAGTCCGGGTGAGTTCGCCGGTGATTTCCGACCAGGTCCGTACCTACGAGGTGCGCACCTACGGGTGCCAGATGAATGTTCACGACTCCGAACGCATCGCCGGCATGTTGGAACAGGCCGGTTACCGCCGCGCCACCGCGGGCGCCGACGCCGACCTGGTGGTGTTCAACACCTGCGCGGTGCGGGAGAACGCCGACAACAAGCTGTACGGCAACCTGAGCCACCTGGCGCCCAACAAGCGCAGCAACCCGGACATGCAGATCGCCGTCGGCGGCTGCCTGGCCCAAAAGGACAAGGACGGCGTGCTGAGCCGGGCGCCGTGGGTGGACGTCGTGTTCGGCACCCACAACCTGGGCTCGCTGCCGGTGCTGCTCGAGCGGGCCCGGCACAACCGGCAAGCCCAGGTCGAGATCGTCGAGTCGCTGCGGGAGTTCCCGTCGTCGTTGCCGGCCGCGCGGGAATCGGCCTATGCGGCCTGGGTTTCCATCTCGGTTGGCTGCAACAACAGCTGCACCTTCTGCATCGTCCCGTCGCTGCGGGGCCGCGAGGTCGACCGCAGCCCCGACGACATCCTCGCCGAAGTCGCCGCACTGGCCGGCCAGGGCGTTCTCGAGGTGACGCTGTTGGGCCAGAATGTCAACGCCTACGGCGTCTCGTTCGCCGACCCGGCGGTGCCGCGTGACCGCGGCGCCTTCGCCTCGCTGCTGCGGGCCTGCGGGGAGATCGACGGTCTGGAGCGGGTCCGATTCACCTCCCCACACCCGGCCGAGTTCACCGACGACGTCATCGAGGCGATGGCGCAGACCCCGAACGTCTGTCCCACACTGCACATGCCGCTGCAATCCGGGTCGGACGTAGTCCTGCGGGCGATGCGCCGCTCCTACCGGGCCGAGCGCTACCTGGGCATCCTCGACCGGGTCCGGACGGCCATCCCGGACGCGGCGATCACCACCGACCTGATCGTCGGATTCCCGGGCGAGACCGAACGCGACTTCCAAGACACCCTCGATGTGGTGGCCGCGTCGCGATTCTCCGCTGCGTTCACCTTCCAATACTCCAAGCGTCCCGGCACGCCGGCCGCAGAGTTGCCCGACCAGCTGCCCAAAGCGGTTGTCCAGGAACGCTACGACCGCCTGGTGGACCTCCAGGAGGAGATCTCATGGGAAGAGAACCGGGCGCAGATCGGCCGTACCGTCGAGTTGCTCGTCGCGGTCGGGGAGGGTCGCAAGGACGCACAGACCGCACGGATGAGCGGTCGGGCCCGCGACGGCCGGCTGGTGCATTTCGCTCCGGGGCCGGCGCAGGTGCGTCCTGGTGACGTGGTGACCACGACGGTGACCGGCGCGGCGCCGCACCACCTGCTGGCCGACGGGGCCCTGCTGAGTCATCGGCGCACCAGGGCTGGTGACATCCACGCCGGCCCGGGGCCCGGTGTCGGGCTGGGTATGCCGAAGATGCCGGGGGCGGCGCGGTGAGCGGTCACGCGGGCAATCAGGGCGACTTCGAGGCCTACCGGGCCGATATCGAAGCTGCGGAGCGGCGCGTTGCCAGTGAAATCGACCCCGGCGGTAGGGGTTTGGTCGTCTCGATCGGTGTCTTCGTGCTGCTGGCGTCGTTTCTGCTGCCGCATACCGGAGCCGTGCGCGGCTGGGATGTGCTGTTCGCCGCAAACGGCGCCGACGAAGCGCTCGTGACACTGCCTTCGCGGCTGTTCATGTGGCTGGCGTTGGTGTTCGCGGTCGGGTTCTCGATGCTGGCCCTGCTGACCCGACGCTGGGCGGTCGCCTGGGTGGCGCTGGCGGGTTCGGCGGTGGCCAGTGCGGCCGGTTTGTTGGCCGTGTGGTCCCGGCAGACCGTGGCGCTGGGGCTGCCGGGTCCGGGCATCGGGCTGATCCTGGCCTGGATCACCGTGATGGTGCTGACGTTTCATTGGGCGCGGCTGGTGTGGTCGCGCACCGCGGTGCAGTTGGCCGCCGAAGAGCAGCGCCGCCGCAGCACCGCGCAGCGTCAGACCCTGGGCCTACTGGACGATCCCGAGAACCCGGAAGCCCCGAAAGACCCGCCGACGGCCTGAGTCAGCGCCTGTTGAGCGCCTGCTCGGCGGCTTGGGCCCATTGCCGCCACTGTTCGGCGCTGGCGCGGGCCTCAGCGGCGTCCTTTTCCCGCCCGGCAGTCTCCGCCTTCTGTGCCTGGCGTTCGAATTGCTCGGCGCGAGTGCGGAACTGGGCGGCGCGGGCCTCGGCTTCCGGGTCCACTCCGGCCGCGTCGGCGGCGGCGCCGGCGTCACGCACCTTCTTCTCCACCGCCCGCAGCCGCCGCTCAAGGTCGGCGGAGCGCTCCCGCGGCGCCTTGCCGAGGGCGTCCCACTTGGTGACGATCGACCGCAGCGCGGCGCGCGCGGCATTCTGGTTGGCCGGATCGATCCGCTCCGCCTCGGCGAGTAGTGCCTCCTTCGCCGTGGCATTGGCCACCAGCTCGGCGTCGCGTTCGGCGTTGACGGCGTTGCGGGCGCTGAAGAACTTGTCCTGGGCGGCTTTGAACCGCTGCCACAGTGCCTCGTCGACATCCTTGGTCGCCCGCCCGGCGGCCTTCCACGTGGTGAGCAACTCCCGGAAAGCGGCACTGGTGGCGGCCCAGTCGGTGGAGCCGGCCAGCTCTTCAGCCCGTTTGCACAACCGTTCCTTGTCTTCGCGCGCCCCAGCCCGGCCTCGGTCCAGGTCGGCGAAGTGCGACCCGCGCCGCCGGTTGAAGCCGTCCCGGGCCGCGGCGTAGCGCTTCCACAGCGCGTCGTCGGCCTTGCGGTCCAGGCCGGTGATCGTGCGCCACTCCTCGAGGATGGCGCGCAACCGGTCGCCGGCGGTCTTCCACTGCGTCGAGTTCGTGGCCAACTCTTCGGCCTCCGCGGCCAGCGCCTCCTTGCGGGCGGTCGCAGCGGCCCGCTGCTCATCGCGCTGTGCCCGATTCTCCGCAGCGACGGCGCCGGCACGCTCGCTGACCGCGGCGATGCGTGCCGCCAGCGCATCGAGATCACCGAGCACATTCGCCGTCGGCAACGACTCGGCCAACGCCGCCGCGGACGACTTGATCTTGCGCGCGTCGCCGCTTCCGGAGGCCAGCCGCTCCTCGAGCAGGGTGACTTCGGTGCTCAGGTCGTCGAACCGCCGCCCGAAGTGCGCGAACGCGGCCTCGGGGTCCCCGGCCTGCCAAGAGCCGATCTGCCGCTCGCCGGCCGAAGTGACCAGCCACACCGTCCCGTCGTCGTCGACCCGCCCGAAGCGATGCGGATCGACGGTCGGGGGCCCGGCGATCAACGGGCCGGGTCGGGCGCCCGGTTTAGGACCGGGACGGGGCCCCGGTCGCGGACCCGGGCGTGGAGAGGGGGCGGAGGAACCGCTGTCGATGGTCATCCCTGTCGTCACCTAACCCTTCGCGGTCAACCCGCGCATCTGCCGCGCACCGCGGCGCCTTCGATCTGCCTAGAAGTATCCAAGCGTATTCAAGCAGGTACCCGCCACGCTGTGCCGCCGACTCGGCGGTTCAGCGAGGCTCGACGGAGGAGAGGCGAAACTGGGACCGCCGCATGAGCTCGGCGGTAGCCTGTTCGATCGCCGGTGGGTGTTACTGGGATACCGCAGGCTTGGAGGAGACTGCCAGTGGCGAAAGAGACCGTCGTCGTCTTGCTCGCAATCGGCGCCGCGCTGTTCATCGCGATCAGTGACGTGATTCACCAGCGCATTGCGCACCGGGTCGCCGACGAGTCGATCGGTCACCTCGCGCTGTTCGCCCGATTGCTGGCCGACCGGCGCTGGTGGATGGGCAGCCTGGTGGCCGCGGTGGGTTTCGTTCTGCAGGCTGCCGCGCTCGGCCTGGGCTCGGTGCTGCTGGTCGAGTCGCTGCTGGTGACCTCGTTGCTGTTCGCCTTGCCGATCAGCGCGCGGCAGGCCGGCCGGAGGCTGGGCCGGTCGGTCTGGTTGTGGGCGGCACTGCTGGTCGCCGCCCAGACGGTGATAATCACCGTCGGTAATCCCACCGCAGGGCATGCCCGCGCCTCGTTCGACACCTGGATCTGGGTGATCGCAGTACTGGGGCCGGCGGTATTGCTGTGCGTGGTAGGGGCACGTGTCTGGACGGGGCGGGCTGAGGCGGTGCTGCTCGCGGCGGCTTCGGCGGTCTCTTGGGGGGTCGTCGCGGTTCTGACCAAGGGCGTCGTCGAGTTGATCGGCCACGGACTGCGGCCGCTGCTGGCCTCCCCGGAGCTGTACGCGTGGGCGGCGCTGGCACTGGCCGGTACCGTGTTCCAGCAGTCGTCGTTTCGCGCCGGGGCACTGACCGCCTCATTGCCGACGATGACGGTGCTGGAGCCGACGGTGGCTGCGGCGCTGGGAATGGTGCTGCTCGGTGAGATGGTGCGGCCCGGCCGCAGTGGTGGGTTTGTCCTGGCCTTGTCGCTGGTCGTGTTGGTCGTCGCCGTCGCGGTGCTGTCGCGTGGCGAGGCGGTCGTCGAAGACGATCCGGCTGCCACCACGGTGTAGCGGCGATCGGTTGCCACACCGTCGGCGGGTAGTCTTGCGCCGGTTGAGGGAGGGACATGTCGACAGGGAATGTCATCGCGGCGCTGCTCGCGCTATGTGCTGCGCTGGCGTCCGCGATCGGTGACGTGATCCGCCAGCGGTCCGCCCAGGAGATCACCGACCAGCAGGTCGGCCACCTGCAGTTGTTCTGGCTGTCGCTGCGTGACCCGCGGTGGTGGGGCGGCGGCGCCGCGGCGGTGGCCAACTACGCCCTACAGGCGGTGGCGCTGGCGGTGGGCTCGGTGATGCTGGTGACCGGCTTGCAGGTGACCGCGCTGCTGTTCGCACTGCCGATGTATGCCTGGTTGACCCACCGCCGGGTGACCAACTGGGAGTGGATGTGGGCCGTCCTGCTGGCCGCGGCGCTGGCGGTGGTGGTGATCGTCGGCGACCCGACCGAGGGCAAACAGCACGCGCCGGCCGGCATCTGGATCACGGTGTCGGTGGTGTTGTCGGCGGCGCTGGTGGGCTGCGTGCTGATGGCCCGGCGGTTCAAGGGCCGGCCGGCGGCCGCGGTGCTGCTGGCGGTGGTGGCCGGTACTTCGCTGGCGGTGTTCGCGTTGCTGACCAAGGTGCTCGTCGAGGTGCTCAAGGCCGACGGTTTCGACGCGGTGCTGGCCTCGCCCGCGCTGGAGCCCTGGCTGGTGGCGACGCTGGCCGGGATGATCTTCCAGCAGTCGGCATTTCGGGCCGGCGCGCTGACCGCCTCGATGCCGACGATGGTCGTGGCCAAACCTCTGGTGGCCAGTGCGCTGGGTGTGCTGCTGCTCAACGAGACCATTCAGGCCGGCGGGACCGAGGACGTCGCGGTGGTCATCGGGGTCGTGCTGATCGTCATTGCGACGGCGGCGCTGGCCCGTGGCGAGGCCGCCACGATCGTCGCCGATGCCGAGGGCGCCGACCGGGCCGAGCCGGTGCCGTCGGCGCCGAACGGCTGACTTCGGTCTCGTGCTGGGCGGACTAGCGATCATGCCGTCGGCGCCGGTGCTGGTGCCCGAACTGGCCGGCGCCGCCCCCGAGGCGGCCGAGCTGCGGGCCGCGGCGCTGGCCGCCGCCGGATCCTTGCCGCCGCGCTGGGTGGCGTTGGGGGCCGGAGGCGACGGGACGTACGGGCCCGACACCTCGGGTAGTTTCGCGGGATTCGGCGCCGACGTGGCCGTGCGCCTGTCGCCGAGCGCCGACCAGTCGGCCGAGCTGCCGCTGTGCGCCCTGATCACCGGGTGGGTGCGCGGGCAGCTTCGGCCCGACGCCCAAGTGGTGGTGCACGCTCACACCGATCCGGGTGCGGCGCTCGCCGCCGGGAGGCGACTGCGCGCCGAGATCGAACAGTCACCCGAGCCGATCGGGGTGCTGGTGCTGGCCGACGGCGCCAACACCTTGACCGCGGGTGCACCGGGTGGGCATCGCCCGGCCGACGTCGGCATCCAGCGTGCCCTCGACGACGCGCTGGCCGGCGGCGACGTCGCCGCACTGATCGGGTTGCCGCCGCAGGTCATCGGCCGGGCGGCATTCGCGGCGTTGGCCGGCCTGGCCGGGAAGCCGCCGCGCACCGCCACGCAGCTCTACCGCGACGCCCCCTACGGCGTCGGCTACTTCGTCGGGGTCTGGGAGCCGTGAGGCCGATCGCGGTCGTCGGGCCCACCGGCACCGGCAAGTCGCAGCTTGCGCTCGACCTCGCCGAAGCTCTGGGGAGATCGGCTGAAATTGTTAATGCCGACGCCATGCAGCTCTATCGGGGCATGGACATCGGCACCGCCAAGCTGACGCCGGGGGAGCGGCGCGGCATCCCGCACCATCAACTCGACGTCCTCGACGTCGCCCAGACCGCAACCGTGGCCCGCTACCAGCAGGCCGCGGCCGCAGACGTCGAGGCGATCATGAGCCGCGGTGGGGTTCCGATCATCGTCGGCGGGTCGATGCTCTATCTACAGGCGCTGCTCGACGACTGGTCGTTTCCGGCGACCGATCCGGCGGTGCGAGGCCGCTACGAGCAGCGGCTGACCGACGTCGGGGTGGCGGTGTTGCACGCCGAGCTGGCCGTCGTCGATCCGGCGGCGGCGGCGGCGATCCTGCCCACCGACGGCAGGCGCATCGTGCGGGCGCTGGAAGTGGTGGAGCTGACCGGCCGGCCGTTCGCCGCGTCGGCGCCCACCATCGGCGCGCCGCGCTGGGACACCGTGATCATCGGATTGGACTGCGACACCGCCGTTCTCGACGAACGGCTGGCTGTCCGGACCGAGACGATGTTCGCTCGCGGACTGGTTGCCGAGGTTGCGGGGCTGCTGGAGGTCGGGTTGCGCGACGGGGTCACCGCCGGCCGGGCGCTGGGTTACGCCCAGGTGATCGCGGACCTCGATGCGGGCGGCGACGGTGCGGGCGCCCAAGAACCGACCTTCATCGGCACCCGCCGCTACGTGCGCCGGCAGCGCTCCTGGTTTCGCCGCGACCACCGCATCGAGTGGCTCGACGCCGCCGACGGCCTGCTCGACGCGGCACTGGCCGCGTGGCGGCACGTATCCTGAGCACATGCTTTTCGCCAAGGGCCACGGCACCCAGAATGACTTCGTCGTGTTGCCGGACCTGGGCGTGGACTTGGACCTGACACCCGCCGCGGTGAGCGCGCTGTGTGATCGGCGACGCGGCCTGGGCGCCGACGGTGTGTTGCGGGTGACCACCGCCGGCGCCGCGGTGCATGCGGGAGTACTCGACCGTCTCCCCGAGGGGGTTGGCGCCGATGACTGGTTCATGGACTACCGCAACGCCGACGGTTCGGTGGCCGAGATGTGCGGCAACGGGGTGCGGGTGTTCGCCCACTACCTGCGGGCCGCCGGATTGGAGTCCCGGGACGAGTTCGTCGTCGGCTCACTGGCCGGGCCGCGCCCGGTGATCGTGCACCACGCCGACGACGTGCGAGCCGAGGTCACCGTCGACATGGGCAAGGCCAACACGCTGGGGAGCGGGGGGCCGGCCTTCGAGGCGGTCGTCGGCGGCCGGAGCTTTACCGGGCTGGCGGTCGACGTGGGAAACCCGCACCTGGCGTGTGTGGATCCGGGACTGTCGGCCGCGGAGTTGGCCGCCCTGGACGTGGGCGCGCCGGTGTCGTTCGACCCCGACCAATTTCCCGACGGGGTGAACGTGGAGGTCCTGACCGTTCCGCACGACGGTGCGGTGTCGATGCGGGTGCATGAACGTGGGGTCGGAGAGACCCGGTCGTGCGGCACCGGCACGGTGGCCGCTGCGGTGGCCGCGCTGGCCCACACCGGCGCGTCGACCGGCACGCTGCGGGTCGACATCCCCGGCGGGCAGGTCAGCGTCACCGTCACCGAGGCCACCAGTTACCTGCGCGGCCCGTCGGAATTGGTGGCGCGCGGTGACATCGCGCCGGGGTGGTGGTCGGCGCAGTGAGCTTTCCCGAGATTCCGAGCACCGGCGAACTGGCCCTCGACGACCGCGCGGCGCTGCGCCGGGTCGCCGGACTGTCCACCGAGCTCGCCGACGTCTCCGAGGTCGAGTACCGCCAACTGCGCCTGGAGCGGGTGGTGTTGGTCGGGGTGTGGACCGAGGGCAGTGCTGCCGAGGCCGACGCCAGCATGGTCGAGTTGGCGGCGTTGGCCGAAACCGCCGGCTCGGAGGTGCTCGAGGGGCTGATCCAGCGTCGTGACAAGCCCGATCCGGCCACCTACATCGGGTCCGGCAAGGCCATTGAGGTGCGGGAGGTGGTGTTGGCCACCGGCGCGGACACCGTCATCTGCGATGGCGAGCTGTCCCCGGCGCAGCTGACCGCGCTGGAGAAGGCGGTCAAGGTCAAGGTGATCGACCGTACCGCGCTGATCCTCGACATCTTCGCCCAGCACGCCACCAGTGCCGAGGGCAAGGCGCAGGTGGCGTTGGCGCAGATGCAGTACATGCTGCCGCGGTTGCGCGGCTGGGGTGAGTCGATGTCGCGGCAGGCCGGCGGCCGGGCCGGCGGCAGCGGGGGCGGGGTGGGTTTGCGCGGCCCCGGTGAGACCAAGATCGAGACCGACCGGCGCCGGATCCGGGAACGGATGTCCAAGCTGCGCCGCGAGATCAAGGCGATGAAGCAGGTGCGCGACACCCAGCGCAGCCGCCGCCTGCACAGTGACGCCCCGTCGGTGGCGATCGTGGGCTACACCAACGCCGGCAAGTCCAGTCTGCTCAACGCGCTGACCGGCGCTGGGGTGCTGGTTCAAGACGCGCTGTTCGCCACGCTGGAACCCACCACGCGCCGTGGGGAATTCGACCCCGGAACAAAAATGGCGCGGCCGTTCGTGCTGACCGACACCGTCGGTTTCGTTCGACACCTGCCCACCCAGTTGGTGGAGGCGTTCCGGTCCACCCTGGAGGAGGTCGCCGACGCCGAGCTGCTGGTGCACGTGGTAGACGGTTCCGACCCCGCGCCGCTGGCGCAGATCAGTGCGGTGCGCCAGGTGATCTCCGAGGTGATCGCTGAGCGGGACGGTAGGCCGGCTCCGGAACTGCTGGTGGTCAACAAGATTGACGCCGCCGGAGACCTGGCGTTGGCACAGCTGCGCCGCGCGCTGCCCGACGCGGTGTTCGTCTCGGCCCACACGGGCGAGGGCATCGACGCGTTGCGCCACCGGATGGGGCAGCTGGTGGCGCCGTCGGACACCGCCGTCGATGTCGTCATCCCTTACGGCCGCGGTGATTTGGTGGCTCGCGTGCACGAACACGGCAGGGTCGCCCAAGCCGAGCACGGCGAGGGCGGCACCCGGATCCGGGCGCGGGTTCCGGCGGCGCTCGCCGCCAGCCTGCGGGAGTTCGGCGCGCTTTAGGCTTTGCGGCTTCGGCTGGGCCCCGGACCGCGGGTTCGCCCAACCATCCGGTTGGTCTATTGTCGTCGGAAAGGTTCCGTCGATCTCGGAGGTCAGGCGATGAGCGCCGCAGTCAAATACCAGCGAACCCTGTTCGAGCCGGAACACGATCTGTTCCGGCAGTCTTACCGGGCGTTCCTGGACCGCCACGTCGCGCCGCACCACGAGGAGTGGGAAAAGGCCAAGATCGTCGACCGCGACATCTGGCTTGAAGCCGGCAAGCAGGGCTTT
This sequence comes from Mycobacterium sp. IDUB_21, assembly GCF_055419425.1. Taxonomy (NCBI): domain Bacteria; kingdom Bacillati; phylum Actinomycetota; class Actinomycetes; order Mycobacteriales; family Mycobacteriaceae; genus Mycobacterium; species Mycobacterium sp. IDUB_21. The sequence continues at coordinate 59,679 of NZ_JBVAXQ010000018.1, forward strand.
TTGGGCATGGCCGTGCCCGAGGAGTACGGCGGCGGCGGCAACCCGGACTTCCGCTACAACGTCATCATCACCGAAGAGACCACCGCCGGCCGCTACAGCGGCCTCGGGTTCACCCTGCACAACGACGTCTGCGCGCCCTACCTGCTGGAACTGTGCAACGAGGAGCAGAGGCAGCGCTGGCTGCCCAAGTTCTGCACCGGTGAGCTGATCACCGCGATCGCGATGACCGAGCCCGGAACGGGCAGTGACCTGCAGGGCATCAAGACCCGGGCGGTCAAACACGGCGACCACTACGTGCTGAACGGGTCCAAGACGTTCATCACCAACGGCATCCACTCCGATTTGGTGATCGTGGTCGCCCAGACCGACCCGGAGAAGGGCGCGCAGGGATTCAGCCTGTTGGTGGTGGAGCGCGGCATGGCGGGCTTCGAACGCGGACGCCACCTGGACAAGATCGGGCTCGACGCCCAGGACACCGCCGAACTGTCGTTCACCGACGTGCACGTCCCGGTGGAGAACCTGCTCGGCCAGGAGGGCATGGGCTTCATCTACCTGATGCAGAACCTGCCGCAGGAGCGGATCGGGATCGCGATCATGGCGGCCGCGGCGATGGAGGCCGTGCTGGAGGAGACGATCACCTACACCAAGGAGCGCAAGGCGTTCGGCAAGCCGATCGGCAGCTTCCAGAACAGCCGGTTCGTGCTGGCGGAGTTGGCCACCGAGGCCACCGTGGTGCGGATGATGGTCGACGAGTTCATCCGACTGCACCTGGACAAGGAGCTGACGGTGGAGCAGGCGGCGATGGCCAAGTGGTACACCACCGAGAAGCAGGTCCACTTGATCGACCGCTGCCTGCAACTGCACGGCGGCTACGGCTACATGCGGGAATACCCGATCGCGAAGGCCTACCTGGATTCACGGGTGCAGACGATCTACGGCGGCACCACCGAGATCATGAAAGAGATCATCGGTCGCAGCCTGGGCGTTTGAGCCCGGCAACCGGGGCCGTGGTCGACGCATTCAGGCGTACGCAGCACGTCCCCGCCACCACGCGGCTTGGCATCGTTTCGGCATCGGGTGGGTATCTGTTTCCGCAATATCGATGACTTCGCTTCGCAATACGGGTCTATTGCGGGAAAGTTTATGCCGGAAATGCTTGCGTCGATAACGATGCCTGGGAGGGCTGGTGGCTAGTCGGAAAGATCGGTTCGGCAAGACGGCGGTGCGCATGGCGCTCTGCCTCGCGACGACGGTCACCGTGCTCTTGTCGGTGCAGACCGCGGCGGCGACGCCCGACAGCGACGCCCATGACGCCATCGCCGCGGCGTGGCAGGCGGCTGGTGGGGATGGTTCGCCGCTGGGTGCGCCCAAGGGAGATGTGCACCCGGCCGGGGTGGGGTTCGCCCAGGATTTCGCGGGTGGAACCATCTACTTCACCCCGGAGACCGGCGCCAAGGCGCTCTACGGCGCGATCCTGGACAAGTACGAGTCGATGGGCGGGGCGGCAACCAGCGACCTCGGGTTCCCCAGCAGTGACGAGGTGCCCGGCCTGGTCCCGGACAGCCGGGTCGCCATTTTGTCCGGCGCCGACAACCCGGTGATCTACTGGACGCCCGAGCACGGCGCGCACGTGGTGCGCGGCCCGATGAACGCGGCCTGGGACAAGCTGGGCAGCTCCACCGGTGCGCTCGGTGTGCCGGTCGAGGACGAGAACTATGACGGCGCCGTCGTCACCCAGAAGTTCAGCGCCGGTGCGCTGTCCTTCGACGGCGCGACCAAGACGTTCACCACGGTGCCGCCGGAGCTGGCGGCTCAGCTGGCCGATGTACAGGTGCAGCTCGACCCGACCGCGGCCATCGACCAGGCATGGCGCACCGCCGGCGGCCCGTCGGGTGCGCTCGGGGCCAAGCAGGGCGACGAGTATCCGGTGGGCGGCGACGGCGTGGGCCAGGATTTCGGCCGGGGCAAGGTCTACTTCTCCCCGGCCACCGGGGCGAACGCGCTCGAAGGCGACGTCCTGGCCAAATACGAGTCGCTGGGCGGGCCGGCGGGCAGCGATCTGGGCTTCCCGATCACCAGTACGGCCGACGGTTCCATCACCGGGAGCAAGTTCGGTTCGTTCGCGGCCGACGACGACCCGGTGATCTTCTTCAGCCCTGACAACGGCGCCTTCGTGGTGCGCAGCGCGATGAAGGCCGCCTGGGACAAGCTCGATGGTGCGTCCGGAAAGCTCGGTGCTCCGGTGGGTGACCAGACCGTCGACGGGGACCAGGTCTCGCAGAAGTTCACCGGCGGGATGATCTCCTGGAACCAGGCCACCAACACCTTCAGCACCGAACCAGCCGAGCTGGCTCAGGCGTTGTCGGGCCTGCAGATTCCCGGGATGAACCTGCCGACCCCCAGTACGTCCACATCGGCCGGCCCGGTCAAGGAGACGCACTGGAATTGGTTGTGGGTGCTGATCCCGGTCGCGGTGCTGGCGGTACTGGGGGCGCTGGCCGGTGCAGCGATGTGGTGGCAGCGGCGCCGACCGACTCCCGCCCTCGGGCGTGAGCCGGACGCCATGCCGGCGCCGGTCAGTGACGACTACGACGACGATGACGAGCAGTGGGCGCACCACGATCAGCATGACCATGAGGGCACGGTCCGACTGCCGAGTCGCTACGGCGCCTCATCGTCGTTCGGTGCGGCCCCCGAGGCCGAGCTGCCCAGTCAGTCGATCCCTGACGCGCCCTGGCTGCACTACGGTGAATCCGACGCCGATGTACAGGACCACGTACAGGACCATGTACACGATGACGCCGAACCCGATGACGATGACGACGCAGACACCGCGCCGACCCGGGTGGTGACCGAAGACGATCTGGGTACCGGCCGACACGCGGTGGGGCACAGCGCTTCCGGCGCGGAATCGCGGGCCTTCGGATCCGGGGCGCAACCGCGCACGTTCGGCTCCGCCCCGCGTACCTTCGGCGTCGAGGAGTCGGTCCACCCGGTCATGCACCTGCCGCTGGACGACCCCTACCAGCGGCCGGACGGGTACCCGATCAAGGCGAACATCGGCTCGGGGCTCTACTACACGCCGCAGAACGCCCTGTACGACGACACGCTTGCCGAGATCTGGTTCGCCACGGAGGACGCGGCTCGGCTCAACGGATTCACCAGGGCCGGCTGATCAGCGCAGCGGCAGCGAAGTGTCTTGTTCGCTGTCCGGCCGAGGCCCGAAGATCCGTCGCTGCCCCTCGGTGATGGCAACATCGTCGATGCTGGACTCGCGGCGGCTCATCCGGCCGTCGTCGGCGAACTCCCACAGTTCGTTGCCGTAGCTGCGCCACCACCGGCCGTCGGTGTCGCGACATTCGTACTGGTAGCGCACCGCGATTCGATTGCCGTGGTAACACCACAGCTCCTTGCGTAGTGCGTAGTCGCGTTCGCGGGCCCACTTGCGTTGTAGGAACGCTACGATCTCGGCACGCCCGGTGACGAACTCGTCGCGGTTACGCCATACCGAGTCGTCGGTGTATGCCAGCCCGACCCGTTCGGGATCCCGGGTGTTCCAGGCGTCCTCGGCGGCCCGGACCTTATGTCGTGCCGACTGCTCGTCGAAAGGTGGGCAGGGCGCGAACATGGTGTCCTCCCTTGGCGATTCGGGCCGTCACGGTTTCAGCCGTGCCACGGCCTCGGCGGCCGGAACGATGTCGTGGATGCGGTGGATCGTCTCGCCGGCGTAGAGCGCTGACCGGTCGACGGCGGCCGGATCCATCCCGGCCAGGGGCAGCGCCGGGGTGTAGAGCGGCACCGACACCCGCTGCATCGCGAGGATCGTGCCCAGCGCGCCCACCGGCATCAGTCGCCCCAGCGGTGCACCGATCCGATTGAATGCCCGCACCGCTGGCGGGCCGAGTTCGTCTCGTGCACACCAGCGTTCGGTGAGTGCGTTCGGGACGACCCGGTGCGCCAGCGGCCAGCCCACCCCGAACAACATGGTGCGGATGGTTCGCTGCGCGCCCAGCACCCGCTGCTTGTAGTCGGGATGCGCGCCCGACTCCTCGGTGAGCAGGAATCGGGTCCCGGCAACCGCCCCGGCGGCCCCGGCCGCCAGCAGTGCCCGCACGTCGTCGGCGTCGGCCACCCCGCCGGCGGCCAGCACCGGGGCTCCGCCCGCGGCCTCAAGCACCTCCGGCAACGTGACCGCGAGCGGCCGGTCGGCCACCAGATGGCCGCCGGCCTCGACGCCCTGCGCCACCAGGCCATCGGCGCCGGCAGCCAGCGCCCGACGGGTCTGCGCGGCATCACCGGCGGTGCACAGCACCGGGATTCGTGCGGTCCGCAGCGCCGCGATCCAGCGTGCGGGAGCCCCGTCGTGGAACACGACCAGGGCGGCACCGGCCGCGATGCAGGCGTCGATATGGGCGTGGCGGGTGAACGGCACCAGTAGATTGGCGGCCACCGGACGGCCACCGGCCAGCGTCACAGCGCGACGCAGCTCTGCTGCGAATCGGCGCGGATCGCTCAGCCCGACGGTGCCCAGCCCCCCGGCCGCCGACACCGCGCCGGCCAACTCCGCTCCGGCCACGCCGCCGCCCATCCCGGCCTGCACGACCGGGGCGTCCAGTCCCAACGACTCCAGCAGGGTCACCGGCGCCCACCTCCTGATGCTCGGACCGTGACACAGCACCGTCGCTCAGACGGAGTCAGCGCTGCCCGCCGCGGCGGCTCGCCGACACCTTCCAACATGCCCTGGATCAGTTGCAGATTGAGCCCGCACACCGCCTCGGTGTACTGGCGGGCCAGACGTTCGAAGGGACAGTTTCGCAGCTCGATGTCCCCGTCGGCGGTGACCGCAGGTTCGTAGCCGAATTCGTAGAGCGCCTCTAAGACACCGTGCTCGGATGCTCCGGCCCGGCCGGCCCGGCGGGCAGCCGCCGAGATCGCGGAGCGCACGGCGCCGGCGTCATCGCCGGCCAGCGCGGTGACCAGTAGGTCTGCCAGCAAGCGATAGTTGCGCGGCGGGACGCTCACCGACAGCTCGTCTCGGGTGCGGGCATAGCGCTTGGCGGGGCGCCCGGCACCGGGCCCGGACCGGCCGGCGGGGCGGGCATAACTCACCGACAGGATCCCGGCCTCGGCGAGTTTGTCGAGGTGGTAGGCCGCCAGGGTGCGGCTGATTCCCGCGGCGGCCGCGGCGTCCTCCCGGGCCACCGGTTCGTCGCACGACGCGACGTACTGATACAGACGTCGCCGGACCGGGTCGTCCAGACTGCTCAACCCGGCCAACGGATCCAGACCGCCGCAGGAAGGGGAGCTCATGGCCCCAATGTAACACCAAAAAAGTTTGACAAATAGGGCCGAATGCCGCCAATCTAAACACAACACTGACTGTCGATAGGGGAGATTGAGATGTCGGTAGCCATGTACGCGGACCTGTGCGACGTCGGTCGCCCGGTGCCGGATCTCGACGCCGCAGAACAGGCAGCCGCGGCACTGCTGCATGCGCTGGGCATCTCCACCACCGACGAGGGACTTCGGGACACCCCGCGCCGGATGGCGCGCGCCTATGCCGAGATGTTCACCCCGAAGCCCTTCGAGGCCACCACCTTCCCCAACGACGAGGGTTACGACGAACTGGTGCTGGTCCGCGACATCCCGTTCCGGTCGGTCTGCGAGCACCATCTGTTGCCGTTCACCGGAACCGCCTGTGTCGGCTACCTGCCCGGCGACCGCATCGTGGGTCTGTCGAAGCTGGCCCGGATTGTCGACTACTTCGCTGCCCGGCCCCAGGTGCAGGAACGCCTCACCAAGCAGGTGGCCGACTGGCTCACCGAACAACTGCAGCCGCGTGCCGTCGGAGTGGTGATGAGCGCCGAGCACACCTGCATGACGTTGCGCGGCGTATATGCCACCGGGTCGATCACCGTCACTTCGACCCTGCTGGGCACCCTGCGAACCGATGCGCGCTCCCGCCAGGAGTTCTTCTCACTTACCGGCTTCGGCGGCACCCGGTAGGCGGTAGCCGCCCCGAACCGTCCGTCAGACCTTGCGGATTACGGTGACCACCTTGCCCATCACTACCGCGTCATTGCCCGGAATAGGGTCGAAAACGGGGTTGTGCGGCATCAGCCAGACCTGACCGCTGGTGCGTTTGAAGGTCTTGACGGTGGCTTCCCCATCGATCATCGCGGCCACGATGTCGCCGTTGTCGGCGACATTCTGCTGGCGCACCACCACCCAGTCCCCGTCGCAGATCGCGGCATCCACCATCGACTCACCGACGACCTTGAGCAGGAACAGCTCGCCCTCACCCACCAATTCGCGGGGGAGTGGGAAGACATCCTCGACCGCTTCCTCGGCGAGGATCGGCCCGCCCGCAGCGATCCGGCCCAGAACCGGTACGAAGGCGGGTTCGGGCAGCGCGTCCGAGCCGGCCAAGTCGGTGCGCGGCGCGGCGGCGGCGGCCGACTCGTCCGCGCCGCGGACGTCGACGGCGCGCGGCCGATTGGGGTCGCGCCTCAGATAGCCCTTGCGTTCCAGTGTGCGCAGCTGGTGGGCGACCGAGGAGGTCGACGTCAGCCCCACGGCGTCGCCGATCTCGCGGATGCTCGGTGGGTAGCCCCGGTCATTCACCGAAGCGCGGATGACGTCCAGAATGGTGCGCTGCCGGGCGGTAAGCGGTGAATCAGGTGCAGGTCCCCGGGTTGCGGTCGTGCTGCTGTCGCTCATAGGGGCGAATGTAGTCGCCTGCTCGCGATTAATCAAACATGTGTTCGAGGTGTGTCGCGCGCGCGTTCGAAGTCGGACGCCGGCGACGCCCTGGTGACCCCTTGTTGTCGGAGGGCTTCGCTAACGTTTTCGACAATAAATCGATCACATGTTCGGATATCGAACATACAATCGATTATGATTCGAACAGTCGAGCGAACACCGGTCGCCGACGCGAGTGAGGAGAACCGCACATGATGCTCATCGACACGACCGCTCCGACGTTCGACCCGGCTGGGTCCGAGCGAGTCCGGACCCGCCGCGGCCCCGGCACGTCGGGCCGTGCGTGTGCGGTCCACACCCGCCCCGCCCGACTCGTGCGATCGCGACCCGACGGCGCGGCGCTGCGGCACCGCGGCAGCGGCGTACTGATGTCGCGCACTGCTCATCGGCCACAGCCCGCCAAGCCCATCACACCAGCGACCACCGTCGTGCTCGCCCTGCTCGCCGCGGGCATCACGATATGGCTCGGGCTGGTGGCCCAGTTCGGTGCCGCGGCGGCCGGCGGTCAGCCGGTAGTGCCCGATCAGTTGGGCGTGGTGCGGGTCCAGAGCGGTGAGAACCTGCAGCATCTGGCGGCCCGGGTCGCTCCCGACGCGCCGAACGGCCAGGTCGTCGATCGGATCCGCGAGCTCAACCAGCTGGAATCGGTGGCACTGGACGCCGGCCAGACGCTGATCGCCCCGATCGGCTGAATGTCGATGTCCGGCCGGCCGCTGGCCGCGGCTACTACGACGCGCCGCCCGGTGCTCGCGCAGGTACGCTCTCAGTTGTCCCAGTGGTCCGGGTCGCCTCAGCTATTGCAGGTGCCCGGCTCTCGGCACGGCGAAGGAGCGGCCATGCACTGCCCGTTTTGTCGCCATCCAGACTCTCGGGTGGTGGATTCCCGCGAAACCGACGAAGGTCAGGCCATCCGCCGCCGACGTTCCTGCCCGGAATGCGGCCGACGCTTCTCCACTGTGGAGAGTGCGGTGCTGGCCGTGGTCAAACGCAGCGGCGTCACCGAGCCGTTCAGTCGGGAGAAGGTCATCAGCGGGGTGCGCCGGGCCTGTCAGGGCCGGCAGGTCGACGACGATGCGCTCAACCTGTTGGCCCAGCAGGTGGAAGACGCTGTGCGCGCGGCGGGTTCACCGGAGATCCCCAGCAACGAGGTGGGTTTGGCGATTCTCGGCCCGCTGCGCGAACTCGACGAAGTGGCCTACCTGCGATTCGCCTCGGTGTACCGCTCGTTCTCCTCGGCGGCCGATTTCGAGCGGGAGATCGAGGCGCTGCGCGAGCACCGCGAAGTGCCCAGTACCGGTTGAGGCTCGCGGCACCGCACCGCGCACTACGCTGATCTCATGGCACCCGACCTGCACCCGAATCTTGTGGAGTTGGCACCGCTGTTGGGCACCTGGTCCGGCCGGGGCTCCGGGGTGTACCCCACGATCCCGTCGTTCGACTACCTCGAAGAGGTGGTGTTCTCGCACGTCGGTAAACCGTTTCTCATCTACGGCCAGAAGACCAAGTCGGCTGCTGACGGTCTGCCGCTGCATGCCGAATCAGGGTATCTCCGGGTGCCGCAACCGGGCCGGGTCGAGTGGGTGCTGGCGCACCCCAGCGGCATCACCGAGATCGAGGTCGGCAGCTACGCGGTGATCGCGAACGGCATCGAACTCGAGATGTCCGCGCCGACGATCGGACTGGCGCCTACAGCCAAAGAAGTGACGGCGCTGAGCCGTCGCTACCGCCTCGACGGCGACGAGTTGTCCTACACGTTGGACATGGGGGCGGTCGGCCAACCGGCACAGAACCATCTCACCGCTGCGCTGCGGCGAACGGGGTAGACCCACGGTCACACCGGGTCGTCGTCGCCTCGGTCCTTCTTCGCCTCCTGAGCCAGGAATCGTTCGAACTCGGCGCCGAGTTCGTCGGCGCTGGGCAGATCCTCGTCGCGGGCCAGCAGTGAGCGGTTCTCCTGCGCGGCGATGAACGCGTCGTACTGGCGTTCCAGTGCCGTCACCACTTGGGCCACCTCGGCGCTCGCCTCGACCTGCTCGTCGATCTTGGCTCGGATGTCGGCGGCGGCCTGACCGAGCTCGGCCAGCGGCAACTGCAGTGAACCGGTCTGGGCTGCCTGCTTGAGCAGAGCTTCGGCGGCTTCGGGGTAGTCGGTCTGTGATACGTAGTGCGGCACGTGCACGGTGAACCCGACCACCTCGTGACCGTGCTGGGCCATCCGGTACTCCAGCAGGTTGGAGGCACTGCCCGGAACCTGGACCTCGGTGATCCACGGAGTGAAGTCGGTGATCAGCTCGCGGTTGTTGGAGTGCGCGGTCAGGGTCACCGGGCGCGTGTGCGGCACCGCCATCGGGATGGTGCCCAACCCGATGGTCCTGCGCACTCCGAGCCGCTCGGCCAACAGTCGTACCGCGGTGATGAACCGCTCCCACTTGAGGTCCGGCTCCATGCCCGCCAACAGCAGAAACGGGGTCCCCGCACTGTCGCGCAACGCGTACAGGCTGAGCTCGGGTTCGGCGTAGTGGGTGAAGTGGTCGGTCTTGAACGTCATCACCGGCCGGCGGGACCGGTAGTCGAGGAGGTCGTCGATCGCAAACGACGCCACCAATTCGCTGTCAAGAGCGGTCTTGAGGTGGCCGGCCGCCAGCCGGATGGCATGGCCGGCGTCGGAGAAACCCTCCAGCGCGTGGATCAGCACCGGACCGGCGCCATCCGCCGACGTCAGCTGAGGCGCCGGGACCTCCAGCTCATACATGCCGGCCTGCTCTGTCTGATAGTGCCGGTCCCGGTCGGGACCGGTGTCCGGGTGGTCGGCCATGGCCTTCGCCTCCTCGTTGTGCAGATCTCAGTGTGGATCGCACCGTTAGTTTCCCCCACTTGGGGGCCGCACCGGAAAACGATGCGCACATGCGTCCCAAAACACGCGGCTGTGCCGGCCGCATTCCCCGACGGGTTCGGCGTTCGCTCAGCGATGAAATCCCCGACGCGCGCCGGCTCACAGTTGCCGATTCATCCACAGAATGGGCGGCGCAGGCCGCGCGGGCGCGCCCCGATGACGGTGGGTGTCGTCACCGTTGCTGTCATGACGACGAAGCAACCGGAATTCACCCTGAATCGACCCGGAGCGCTGATCGCGGCGCTGCCGGCCATCCTCGGCTTCATGCCGGAGAAGTCCTTGGTCCTGGTATCGGTCGACGGGGGTGAGCTGGGCTCGGTGCTGCGGGTCGACCTGTCTGATGCGCTCGCCGACACCATCGGCCACCTCGCGGACGTTGCCGCGGCCGCCCGCCCGGCGGGGGCGATCGCGGTGATCGTCGACGCCGCAGGGGCGCGCTGCCCGGTCTGCAACGACCAGCATCGCCGACTGGTCGACGCCCTGTCGCAGGAGTTGTCGCGCAACGACATCGTGCTGCTCGGCGCACATGTGGTGGACCGGGTCGCTCAAGGTGGACGCTGGCATTGCGTCGACGGCTGCGGCGTGGGCGGCCCGGTCGACGACCCGGAGGCGTCTCCGCTGGCCGCCGCCGCGGTACTCGAGGGCAGGCGGCTCTACCCGCGGCGCGCGGATCTGCAAGCGGTGATCAACCCCGACGACACGGCGCGCAGTGCCGCGGTGGCAGCCGTGATCGACGACTATGCGGCAGACCGGGCGGCCGCAGGGAAAACCGATGGGCGACAGCAGGCCCGCTGCGACGTCGAACAGATGCTGGCGGCCGTCGTCGCGCTGGCCGCCGGCCGGGAGCCGGCCGAGTCGGAGCTGGCCCGGCTCGGATGCTCGCTGACCGATGTGTTGGTTCGGGACACCCTGTGCGCGTTGGCAATCGGAGAACACGCCGCCGACGCCGAGATGCTGTGGTCGGTGCTGACCCGGACCCTGCCCGAGCCGTGGCGGGCCGACGCGCTGGTCCTGCTGGCGTTCAGCGCCTACGCGCGCGGTGACGGACCGCTGGCCGGGGTGTCGCTGGAGGCCGCGTTGCGCTGCGTACCCGGCCACCGGTTGGCCGGCCTGCTCGACACGGCGCTGCAGTCGGGTTTGCGGCCCGACCGGATCCGCGGACTGGCCGACACCGGCTATCGGCTGGCTCAGCAGCTCGGAGTGCAGCTGCCGCAGCGGCAGGGTTTCGGTCAGCGGGCCGGCTGAGCCCGGCGGTTCAGCGAAGTTCGACGGAGGAGAGGCGAAGCTGGGACCGCCGAATGAACCGAGCGGTTCAGCGAGGTTCGACGGAGGAGAGGCGAAGCTGGGACCGCCGCATAAGCCCGGCCGGTCAGACCTTCTGAACCTTGACGGCGTGCGCCATCTCGTAGGGCAGGCTGACGTCGGTATGGCCGGGCATGACGATGGTCACTCCGTCGTCCGCGTCGGCTTCGACGGTCACCCGGGCGTTCGGCACCACACCGGCCTCCTTCAGCCGGGTGATCAGGTCGATGTCGCCTTGAACGTGTTCGGTGAGCTGGCGCACCACGACCGCCACCGGCGAGCCGGCCGGCAGTTCGGTCAATCGCACCAGGTCGGCGTCCCAGCCCCCGGAGTCCGAGCCGAAACCGAGGTCCAGCAGGCCGGGGATCGGGTTGCCGAACGGCGAGGTGGTCGGGTTGTCGAGCACCTGAACCAGGCGACGCTCGACATCCTCACTCATCACGTGCTCCCAGCGGCATGCCTCGGCATGCACCTCTTCCAACGGCAGTCCGATGATGTCGACGAGCAGCCGCTCGGCCAGCCGGTGCTTGCGCATCACCGCGACGGCCAGCGTGCGGCCCTTCTCGGTGAGTTCGAGGTGACGGTCGCCGGCCACCTTCAGCAGACCGTCGCGTTCCATGCGGGACACCGTCTGGCTGACGGTCGGCCCACTTTGTTCCAGCCGCTCGGCTATCCGCGCACGCAGCGGGGTGACACCCTCTTCCTCAAGGTCATAGATCGTCCTGAGGTACATCTCGGTGGTATCAACCAACTCATTCATTCGGCACCTTCCGTCGCCGCTGAGTCTACTTTGGCAGCCGGGTGCGCGGTTAGGGTGCGACGGCCGAGGGGGCCCGGGCGACAGGCGTGTCCGCCGGGCCACCGCAACGGCGCGCGGCGACCCGGCGGAACGGGGTCAGCTGGCGTACGAACGCAGCCGGTCGGCCCGCTCGCCGTGCCGCAGCTTGGACATCACCTCGCGCTCGATCTGGCGGACCCGCTCACGGGACAGGCCGAACAACTTGCCGATCTGATCCAGCGTGCGGGGCTGCCCGTCGTCGAGACCGAACCGCAGCCGAATCACCTGGTGCTCACGTTCGTCCAGGGTGGCCAGCACGCTCCGGATGTCGGTGTGCAGCAGCTCGGAGATCACCGCGTTCTCCGCGGACATCGCCTCGGAGTCCTCGATGAAGTCGCCCAGTGGGGCCTCCTCGTCTGAGCCGACCGGCATGTCCAGGCTGACCGGGTCGCGACTGTGCTCCAGCAGGTCGTTGATCTTCTCCGCCGGAATGCCGGACTCGGCGGCGAGCTCATCGTCGGTGGCCTCGCGGCCGAGCTGCTGATGCATCTCACGCTTGATCCGGGCCAGCTTGTTGACCTGCTCGACCAGGTGCACAGGCAGTCGGATGGTACGGCTCTGATCAGCCATTCCCCGAGTGATGGCCTGGCGAATCCACCAGGTCGCGTAGGTCGAGAACTTGAATCCCTTTGCGTAGTCGAACTTCTCCATCGCGCGGATCAAGCCCAGGTTGCCTTCCTGGATCAGGTCCAGCAAGGGCATGCCCCGGCCGGTGTAGCGCTTGGCCAGTGAGACCACCAGGCGCAGGTTGGCTTCCAACAGATGCCGGCGGGCGGCCTCGCCGTCGCCGACCACCGCGGCCAACTCACGCTTGCGCTTCTCACCGAAACGCTTGCGGGTGTCGAGCAGGTGCTGCGCGTACAGGCCGGCCTCGATACGTTTGGCGAGTTCCACCTCGTCGGCGGCATTGAGCAGTGCGGTCTTGCCGATACCGTTGAGGTACACCCGCACCAGATCCGCCGCCGGACTCTGCGCATCCAGATCGCCGTCGATCCGACTGATGGTGGCATCTGCCTTTGCCATTACGGCCTCCCGTTGATCGGCTTCAGCTGTCACACGTGATAACGCGCGACACGGGTGCAGAGTTCCCGCCCGATCGTTTTTTCACACCACTTGACGTGCGGGGATAGGCCGATGACCTTGAGAATGTGCTAAGAACCGGTACCGTGCGGCGGTTCTCCGGTCACACCGCCGCCCGACCGGCCCGGCTCGGACCCAGGTTCGCAAGCGGCCGATCCGGGATCGGGCTCCGCGGACCGCGGAGGGTCCAGCGCGCGGCGTGTGGCGGTGGGGAACAGCGGCGTGTGTGTCGGTGCGGCGTCGTACCGGCGGGGCTCATCGGCGCTGCGGGGTGGGCGGTCGTTCGCGATGAGCACCGCCATCCACGGCAGCGGTATCGAGGCGACCAGGATCAGCAGCGAGACCAAGCCGTTGTGCCACAGTCCGTAGGCCGCCGCAGCCAGGATCAGCGCCGGCACCCGGAACGCCATCAGCATCAGGTACTTGCGTACCCGCGCGCGATGCTGCTGTTCGAAGGACGGGGCGGCCGCGGTGATGAGCACCGGGCGACCGTCGTCGTCGAAACCCAGCTCGGGGCCGTGCTTCATCATTCCACTGTTGCACACAGACCGGCCCGGTGGCACGAGGGGTTTTAAGATCCGTTGAGTTCTGGGCACAATGGACAGATGGGCATACAGACCGACACCCTCGAGCGCACCGATGCCGACGAACGCGTCGATGACGGGACCGACGGCGACACCCCGAAATTCTTCCATTACGTCAAGAAGGACAAGATCGCCGAGAGCGCGGTCATGGGCACTCACGTGGTGGCCCTGTGCGGCGAGGTGTTCCCGGTGACCAAGTCGGCGAAGCCGGGGTCCCCGGTCTGCCCGGACTGCAAGCGGATCTACGCGACCCTCAAGAAGGTCTGACCCCCGCGCTCAAGAAGGTCCGATCGGTTCGCTCAAGAAGGTTTGGCGGAGTCGGTTCGGCCCGCCCGTGACACCACCCAGGTGCGTAGCTGGTGCAGGTGGGTCGCCTCCGCCGGCCACTCCTCCTGAACGGCGGCGTTCAGCTCCGCGCCGAGCATGATGGCGAAGCCGAGCAGAAACGCGAACAGCAGGAAGGCAATCGGCGTCGCCAGCGCACCGTAGGTGTAACCGGTGCTGGTGATGTAGCGCAGGTAGACCCGCAACCCCAGGGTGGCCACGACGAACACCGTGGTGGCCAGCAACGCCCCGATCACCAGACGGTGTGAGGGCAGCGGTCTGGGCAGCGATACGCGGTAGAGCACGGTCACCGCCAGCAGCAGCCCCAACACCAGCATCGGGTAGTAGCCGAACCGCAGTAGGTCCGTCCACCGGACTGGAATGTGTTCGGCCACCGCGTGCGGGCCCAGCGCGGCGAACGGCGCCGCGGCGACGGCGATCACCAGCATCGCCACATACAGGCCCAGCGCGAAGAACCGTTGCCGCACCGGGTGGCGCAGCGGTGTCTGATCGTGTGCCTCGACCACCGAGTCGACGAAAGCGGAGATCGCCGAGGAACCGGCCCACAACGAAATCACGAAGCCCAGCGAGACCACCTCGCCCCGAGCGTTGGAGATGATGTCGCGCACGGTGGGCTCGATGATCTCCACGACGACGTTCTTCGAGAAGAAGCTGCTGGCCATGCCGATCAACCGGTCCTGGATGGTCCCAAGCGTGTCCGGGCCGAACAACGGTGCGACGTAGGACAAGCTGCCGAGCATCCCCAGCAGCAGCGGTGGCAGCGACAGCACCGACCAGAACCCCGCCTGCGCCGACTCGGCGAAGATCGAGTCGTCCCAGCTCTTGGCCAGGGTGCGTCGGGCGATGCGCAGCAGGTGATGCCGGGAAGGTCTGGGGGTCTGGTCAGTCATGACCAGCCCAGCATTCCTGACGAGTGGTGCTACTGCACAATTCCCGCCGACGGGCGTGTTGCGCGCGGACTCTGGTTACGCCTCAGCCGGGGCGCTGACCTGTATCACGGCAGCCAGCTCGATCAGCTTGGCTTCGTGCTCGTTGGCGTGGTGCTGGCAGAAGAGCAGCTCCGCTCCGGAAGGCAGCGTGGCGCGTACCCGGGCGGCTGCACCGCACCGGTCGCATCGATCAGCCCGAGTGAGTTCGGGGCTGGTCAGAGTCGCGTTCATGGGCTCCTCCGTTCTCGCGGGTCCGTCAAGTGTGTCAGACGCTCGGGCGTTCGGCGTTGTTCCCGGCTTCGGCTGTGTCGTGTCTCACCCCCGCGTGACGCTGGGGCAGGATCAGAGGCGTGAAGCAATCCGGGAAACATGCCGGTGCCCTCGTCCACCTCTGCAGCGACCGGGAATGGGCGACCGCGCAGGCGTCGGGTGAGCTGCGCCCGGAGTCGTTGCACGGTGCCGGTTTCGTGCATCTGTCGACACCGCAGCAGGTGCATCTGCCCGCCAATCGGCTCTACCGGGGTCGCGCGGATCTGGTGTTGCTGCAGGTAGACCCGGCCAAGGTGGCGGCGCCGGTGCGTTGGGAGCCGGGCGTGCCGGGCGACCCCGAGTCGATGCTCTTCCCGCACCTGTACGGGCCGTTGCCCGTCGGCGCGGTGATCGATGTCAGGGAGTATCGCCCGGGCCCGGACGGCGCGTTCGCGGCGGCCGATTCAGGCTGAACGGGGTCGTGGGCTTGGCCGCCGACGCCCGGGTGAGTTCGCTACGGGCGAACGTGGTTTGTGCCTTGTTGATCAGCGCGGCGGGCACTCGCGGCCACGCGGCGGCGACGGCGTTCACGGCGGAGAGCACAGCCGGATCCAGGTCGGCCTCGACCGGTACCGGATGACCGTGGCGCACCGCGCGATTGAGCAGCGCGGTGAACGTCAGGGCGTCGCCATCCGTGGGCATGGTCCGCGATACTACCGGCGCGGCCGATGACCGGGCCTCAAACCGGCCGGGCCTCGACGATCGACATCGGGCTCGGCGTGGGCACTACGCGCTGCAACCGGAATCCCGCCCGGGACAGCAGCTCGGCGTATTCGCGCTGCGTGCGTTCCTGGCCGCCGGCGGCCGCCAGCATCTCCAAGTCGACCAGCAGACCCAGATGCGCGGGCGCCCCCTCGGGCAACACCATCTCCAGCAGCAGCAGGGTGCCGCCCGGGGCGATGGCGCTGCGGACATTGCGCAGAATCGCCACGGAGCGTTCGTCGTCCCAGTCATGGATGACGGTCTTGAGCAGATAGGTGTCCCCGCCGGCCGGAACCGACTCGAAGAACGACCCGCCCACAACCTCACAGCGTGACGCCACACCCGCGGTGGTCAGGGCGGTGTGGGCACCGGCCACCACCTGCGGCAGGTCGAACAGCAACCCGCGGGCGCCGGGTGTGTCGCGCAACACCGCCGCCAGCAGCGCGCCGTGTCCACCACCCACATCCACGATCAACTTGCTGTCGCTGAAATCGTAGGCGGGAACGGCACTTTCGATCGCCACGGCGGATGCCCCGGTCATCGCATCGTTGAAGACCTGCGCCAGTTCGGGGTCGGTGTCCAGGTAGGAGAAGAACGGCATTCCGCGCACTTTGTCGACGGCCGTGTCGCCCGTGCGCACGGAGTGTTCCAGGT
Source organism: Mycobacterium sp. IDUB_21 (assembly GCF_055419425.1). Taxonomy (NCBI): domain Bacteria; kingdom Bacillati; phylum Actinomycetota; class Actinomycetes; order Mycobacteriales; family Mycobacteriaceae; genus Mycobacterium; species Mycobacterium sp. IDUB_21. The sequence continues at coordinate 76,077 of NZ_JBVAXQ010000018.1, forward strand.
GCGACCAGTGTTCCCGGTGCGCCGGGTCGCCGATGAACGCGATCATCGGTGCCACGCTGGCCGGATCATCGGCGACCAGCGCCCGTCCGATGCGGGTGAGCGCGAAGCGGCCGTCGCGCCGCAGTTTGAGCACCGATTGACTGGCCAGCGCGCGCATCAGCCGGTAGGTGGCTCCCGGGTCGCTGCCGACCCGGCGGGCGACCTCGTCGGCGGTCAGCGGACCGGCTTGGAGCGTATCGGCGATCCCGAGACGCACCGCGGCGTGCAGCGCCTGGGCCAGCCATGCGCCGAACCCGAGTTCCAGGACGGCGACGCCGGCGGGCACGGTCGCCTGGCGCAGGCGTTGCAGGCCGCCACGTGCGGCGTTGAGGGCCCGGAGCAGCGCCGGGGGAGGTGCTTTGGCCATCTCGCGGTGTGCCGCTAGTCGAGGTAGTCGCGCAGGACCTGCGAGCGGCTGGGGTGCCGCAACTTCGACATCGTCTTGGACTCGATCTGCCGGATGCGCTCGCGGGTGACGCCGTAGACCTGGCCGATCTCGTCGAGGGTGCGCGGCTGGCCGTCGGTGAGCCCGAACCGCAGCCGCACCACGCCGGCTTCGCGTTCCGAGAGGGTCTCGAGGACCGACTGCAGCTGATCTTGCAGCAGGGTGAAACTCACCGCGTCGACGGCTACTACAGCCTCGGAGTCCTCGATGAAGTCGCCGAGCTGCGAGTCGCCCTCGTCGCCGATGGTCTGGTCCAGCGAGATCGGCTCCCGAGCGTACTGCTGGATCTCGAGCACCTTCTCCGGGGTGATGTCCATCTCCCGGGCGAGTTCCTCAGGAGTGGGTTCGCGGCCCAGATCCTGAAGCAGCTCCCGCTGGATGCGGCCGAGCTTGTTGATCACCTCGACCATGTGGACCGGGATACGGATGGTGCGAGCCTGGTCGGCCATGGCGCGGGTGATGGCTTGCCGGATCCACCAGGTGGCGTAGGTGGAGAACTTGTAGCCCTTGGTGTAGTCGAACTTCTCCACCGCGCGGATCAGACCGAGGTTGCCCTCCTGGATCAGGTCCAGAAACGCCATCCCGCGGCCGGTGTAACGCTTGGCGAGCGAGACCACCAGCCGCAGGTTGGCTTCGAGCAGGTGATTCTTGGCCCGGTCGCCGTCCCGGCAGATCCAGGCCATGTCGCGCCGGTAGGCGACGGCCAACTTCTCGCCCTTTTCGGTGTGCTCGGCCACCTTCTGGGTGGCGAACAGACCGGCCTCGATCCGCTTGGCCAGCTCGACTTCCTCTTCGGCGTTGAGCAGCGCCACCTTGCCGATCTGCTTGAGGTACGCGCGCACCGAGTCAGCCGACGCGGTGAGCTCGGCATCCTTGCGGGCCTGACGGAGCGCCTCGGACTCCTCTTCGTCCCAGACGAAATCGCCTGAGGCCTTGTCCTTCTCGGTGGGCTCGGTGATCTCGTCGTCGTCGTCGCCGGCCCCCTCGGCGGCCGCCGCAGCGGGCGCCGCGGCGTTGCCGTCGCCTTCGGAACCCGCCTCGGCGTCGTCCTCCAGTTCGTCCAGGCTCACGTCGGCGTCATCGATGTCGTCCGCACCGGGTTCGGCGTCCAGCTCGGTATCGGTGTCCAGTTCCTCGGTCGCAAGGTCGGCGTTCTTGCCGGCTTTGGCGGCGTCGGCCTTCTTCGCCGGGCCCCGGGTCGACCGGGTCTTGGGCTTGGTCTCGCCGTCGTCGGTGTTGTTGGCGGCGGCACTCTTGGTCGCCGGGCGCGCCGTCGTCTTGGCGGCCTTCTTGGCCGGGGCGGCGGCCTTCTTGGCCGGCGCGGTGGCCTTCGTCGCGGCCTTCTTGGCCGGGGTCTTGGTGGGGGCCTTGGCAGTCGACTTGGTGGCGGCTTTGGCGGGTGCCTTGGTGGCACTGCGCTTCTTCGGCTCCTCAGTCGCCGGCGTTGCCTTGCTCGCTGCCACGTCCACCCCTTCGGTCGGACTTGACTTTCGGGACGCACGGTCGTGCGCCACCGAAAGTGTCGGGTATATCGAATGTCGGCTCTATATCAGTTGGATGATCAACTGGGATAGTCGCCGCTATCGGTTGTTAGGCGGCCGCCGTCGACCATTGTAACGACAGCGGAAGGCGGCAATCGCTGAGCGGGCGGAATTCATCGGGTGACGTCGGTGGTGGACGCCATCGCGGCCCCGACGATTCCCGCGCTGTTCTGCAGCGTCGCGGCGACCACCGGGGTCCGGTTGCCCAGCAGCGGCACCCACTCGTCGGCTTTGCGACTGATGCCGCCACCCACGATGATCAGGTCCGGGCACAGCGCGTTCTCGATGGCCACCAGCACCTTGGTCACCTGCTTGGACCACTTCTTCATGCCCCACTTCTTCTTCTCCTTGACCGACGCGGCGGCCCGGTGCTCGGCTTCCTTGCCGCCCACATCGATGTGTCCGAGCTCGGTGTTGGGCAGCAGCTTCCCGTTGTGGATGACCGCCGAGCCGATCCCGGTCCCGAATGTGAGCAACACGACCACACCGGTGTTGTCCTTGCCTGCCCCGTACCGCTCTTCGGCCAGTCCGGCGGCGTCGGCGTCATTGAGGATCACGACGTGCTGGCCGTCGAGGGCGGCTGCGATCGCCGCTTGCGCGTTCACCCCGATCCAGGACTTGTCCACGTTGGCGGCGGTCTGCACGACACCGTCGACCACCACGCCGGGATAGGTGACACCCAGCGGGCCGGTCCAGCCGAAATCCCGGACCACCGCGGCGACGGTCTCGGCGACCGCCTCCGGTGTCGCGGGGCTCGGCGTGGGCAGCTTGTACCGTTCGCCGATCAGCGCACCGGTGTCGAGATCGACGACGCCGCCCTTGATGCCGCTGCCGCCGACGTCGACGCCGAAGCCCCGTCGTTGCGGTCTGGCGCCGTCGCTCGCTGGGGCGGGCGCCACGGGCGGGACATCGGTCGAGTCGGGACTGGTCATGGATCTCCTCGGCGGGTCGTCAGCAGGTGCCGGAATGGATCTTGGTCAGCAGCGCCGGGTCGGGCAATCCGGTGGCGTCCGGGCGGAGGCCGGCCAGCGCCGCTTCGATGTCGTCGCTGTGAGCCAGGCTGACGAAGTCGCTTCCGACCGCCAGGTCGACGGAGTCGTCGCCGCGGTCGTCGCGGAACAGTTCGGTGCACGGCGCCACCAGCCAGAGGGCCGCCGCGGCGGCCTTACCCGCCTCACCGAAGCGGATCTGGCCGTGGCAGTCCAGCCGGTCGTTGACATAGACCGGGTCGTTGGCGGCGGTCGGCTGGGCGAAGCCGTCGTCGCGCAGGGCGTCGGCGACGTCGGCGGCCTGTCCGGCCCGGCCGCTGGCGTTGAGGACCCGGGCTTTGATGTCGGCCAGTCGCGCCGGGGTGGTGGCGACCATCGAGGCCCGCGGCACCTGAGTGCCGAGTCGGGGCTGGCCCGGCTCGGTGGGTGCCGACGGCGCGTTGCACACCGCGACCTCGTGAACATCGGCCGGTCTGGTCAGTGCCACCGTCCACGCCACGGCGGTCAACAGAGCCAGTGCGGCCAGGGCGTAAGCGGCGGGTCGGTTGTTGCGCCGCCGGAACGGCAGACCATGCTTGTCGAACTCGGTACCGGAAGTGATTTGCGCGACCACGTACGCACTCTAGAGGGCGCCGTAGGGGACGATCACCGTGGTCAGGAAGATAATGTGACGTAAATCACAGTTGATCAGAGCGGGTTCCGGGCACGAATCATTTGGTGGATGCGTTCGACGCTGGTACAAAGCTCGCGCAGGGTTAAGGGCTACGAGGGGACTGAGGGGAGAAAACGATGGCTACCGACTACGACGCCCCGCGGCGCACCGAAACCGATGACGTTTCCGAGGATTCGCTTGAGGAACTCAAGGCGAGGCGAAACGAAGCGCAATCCGCCGTGGTCGACGTCGACGAATCCGAGTCGGCCGAATCCTTCGAGCTGCCCGGCGCCGACCTGTCGGGCGAAGAGTTGTCCGTGCGCGTCGTCCCCAAGCAGGCCGACGAGTTCACCTGTTCGAGCTGTTTCCTGGTTCAGCACCGCAGCCGCCTGGCCAGCGAGAAGAACGGCGTGATGATCTGCACCGACTGCGCGGCCTGACCCGAACGGTCTCTCAACCCTGCAGGGCCGCCAACACCCGCTGCGGATGGCGACAGCTGATCAGCCAGTACGGCGTCGGGTCGTCGGGATCATCGAGGACGACCAGCACCATGGGCCCGACCCAGCCGCGATGTACGACATACGCTGCCGGATCGAGTTGGCGTCCCAGCGCCGCGGACTTGGCTGACTGCGGAACCTCGGCGGTGCGGGCGATCACGGTCGTGGGCAGGTGCGCATCGCCCACCCACAGCTGCGCCTCGCCGCCCGTTTCGGTGACGTGCACCTGGATGCGTCCCAGCCACAGCAAGGCGGCCACGGTGATCGCGAAGAACACGGCGAACGGTAGCCAGCCCGGCAGGCTTCGCAGGCCCAGCCGGACCTCGTAGGCCATCAGCCCATTGCCCACGAACCCCAGCGGCCACCACCACCACGGCACCCACAGTTGCTCGCGGTACCGCACGGTTTGCGATGCCCGATGGTTCAGGCGCGATCCCGACATCCGGCTAAGAGTAGTCTTGCGCCTCGTGTCGCCCAGTCTCGCGGTTGTTCGCCTGGACCCTGATCTGCCGCTGCCGAGTCGTGCCCACGCCGGCGACGCCGGCGTCGACCTCTACAGCGCGGTCGATGTCGAGCTGAGCCCGGGCCACCGGGCCCTGGTGCCCACCGGTATCGCGGTGGCGATTCCGTTCGGCATGGTCGGCCTGGTGCATCCTCGGTCCGGTTTGGCTGCGCGGGTGGGGCTTTCGATTGTCAATAGTCCGGGAACGATCGACGCGGGTTATCGCGGCGAGGTTAAGGTGGCATTGATCAACCTGGACCCGGCGACCCCGATCGAGATCCACCGGGGAGACCGGATCGCCCAGCTGGTGCTGCAGCGAGTCGAGCTCCCCGAACTGGTTGAGGTGGCCTCGTTCGACGAGGCCGGCCTGGCCGGGACCACCCGCGGTGGCGACGGACACGGCTCGTCGGGCGGACATGCGAGTTTGTGACGGCTTGGACGGCAGAGTGATGAAGATGGGCGGCTGTGATGGCATTCGGTAGGGGCAAGGGCAAGATCGGCGACGACGAGCCGACGCGCGCCGAACCGGAACCCGAGAATCTGGAGGAGTTCGACGTGGAGTCGGACGAGGAGCTCGAGGGCCCGTTCGACATCGAGGATTTCGACGACCCGGAGGCGGCGGCGACGGCCCGCCTCGACCTGGGCTCGGTGCTGGTGCCGATGCCGCAGGGCGGCCAGGTTCAGGTCGAACTGAGCGAGGCGGGCGTGCCCAGCGCGGTCTGGCTGGTGACGCCCAACGGCCGGTTCAACATCGCCGCCTACGCGGCGCCCAAGTCGGCGGGGCTCTGGCGCGAGGTGGCCGCCGAACTGGCCGACGCACTGCGTAAGGACTCCGCGAGCGTCAGCGTCATCGACGGGCCGTGGGGCCGGGAGGTGGTCGGGTCGGCGACCGGCGCGGTCCGGTTCATCGGGGTCGACGGCTACCGCTGGATGGTGCGCTGCGTGGTCAACGGTCCACACGAGTCGCTGGAGGCACTCACCGTGCAGGCGCGGGAAGCCTTGGCGGACACCGTGGTCCGTCGCGGTGACACTCCCTTGCCGGTGCGTACCCCGTTGCCGGTGCGGCTGCCCGAGCCGATGGCCGATCAGTTGCGGGCCGCCGCGGCGCAGCAGGCCGCCGCGCAGCAGGCCGGGGGAGCCACGCCCGGCGGTGAGGATGTACCGCCGCCCGCGCCGACCGGTCGCCGCAGCGTGGAGGGCTCCGCGATGCAGCAGTTGCGCACCATCACCGGCGGTTAGCGAGGCTCGACGGAGGAGAGCCGAAGCTGGACCGCCGCATCAAACCCGGCGGTTAGCGGCTAGCTTCTCCCAGCGCCGTCAGGCAGGCGGCGCCCAAGGCGGCCGGATCGGCGCCGATCTGTTCCAGGGTCACCGTGCACAGCGCCGCGCGTGGAGCGGCGCTCACCCATTCGGAGGCCGTCTGCAACGGATGAACCGGGTCGTCGACGGCCGCGGTCACGCCCATCGGTACCTGCAGGGTCGCCAGCTCGGCGCAGGTCGGTGCGACGTAGGCCGCCGCTTGTTCCAGTGCGTCGGGCAGTTGCGGCCACTGGGCGGTCCACGAGCGGGTCAGCTCCTCGGCGAGCCAGGCCGGGCTCGACGCCCGCATCTGGGCCACCACGGCCGGCAGCCCGTCGTGGCGCAGCTGTTCGGCGCTGTGGCGGGCGGCATGTGCGGCCGGTGCGGCTTCGGGGCCGCCCGTCCAGGCGGGCAGTGCGGCCAGCACCGCGATCACGTTCCCGGGATGTCGCAGCGCCCACGCGGTGGCCACCGCCGCGCCGATCGAGACTCCGCCGGCGATGATCGGGCCGGATCGGGCCGCGTCGTCCAGCGCCGCCAGATAGCCCTCGATGAGGTGTTCGGGCTGCGGTCGGTGCGCGATCAATTCAACGCCCACCTGCCGCAATGGGTCGCAAAACGCCCGGCGGATGTAGTCGTCGTCGGATCCGGTTCCCGGCAGCAGGACGGCCGTTGCGCCGTGCAGATCGAATGCCACCCCTTGATCGTGCCGGGTGTTGCAACGACGCCGTAGGCCGGTCGTCTGGCATTAGGTAATCAACAGGTCTACCGTGGCGTGCGCACACGATTGAGGGAGAGGGCAATGGCTGCGCCCAAGGGGTACCTGCGCCGGCTGACTCGGCGACTGACCGAAGATCCTGAGCTGCGTGATGTCGAGGAGTTGTCCGACGAGGCGCTTAACACCGGCGCCCAGCGCGCCATCGACTGCGAACGCGGCCAAGAGGTCACCATGGTCGGAGTGCTGCGCAGCGTGGAAGCCAACGCCAAGGGGTGCGTCGGCGGGGTCCGCGCCGAGCTGTTCGACGGGACCGACACGGTGACGCTGGTGTGGCTGGGTCAGCGCCGCATTCCCGGAATCGATTCGGGCCGAACGCTGCGGGTGCACGGCCGGCTCGGAAAACTCGAAAGCGGCTGCAAAGCCATCTACAACCCGCACTACGAAATCCAGCAGTGATCGCCGGAGACCATCAGGCCGGCGACGCAATGACCGAGGACCATCGAGTCCAGGGCGCCCGGGACGCGCAGGGCCCGCAGCGGCTGTTGGACCAGATCGGCGGGGTGGCCGGGCTGATCTACTCGTCACTGCCGATCGTGGTGTTCGTGCCGGCCTCCAATTTCTTCGGGCTGCGGGTCGCCGTCATGGCTGCCCTGGGGGTGGCCGCGGCCGTGCTGGTGTGGCGACTGATCCGCCGGGAAACCACCCAGCCGGCCGTGTCGGGATTCTTCGGGGTGGCCGTCTGCGCCCTGATCGCCTATCTGATGGGCGACTCCAAGGGTTATTTCCTGCTCGGGATCTGGACGTCGCTGGTCTGGGCGCTGGTATTCGCCGGATCCATGCTGATCCGTCGCCCGGCGGTCGGCTACGTCTGGAGTTGGGCCAGCGGGCAGGGCATGGCCTGGCGTGAGCGGCGGGCGGCGATCTACGCCTACGATGCCGCGACGCTGACTTGGGTGCTGGTGTTCGGTTCGCGCTTCGTGGTGCAGCGGCTGCTGTACAACGCCGACGAGACCGGCTGGCTGGGGGTGACGAGGATCGCCATGGGCTGGCCGCTGACCGCGCTGGCGGCACTGGTGACCTATTTGGCGGTCAAATACGTGCAGCGGACGCTCGATGAGCGGCCCGCCGAAGAAGACGACCGCGAACCCCGGTCAGTGCGCCGGTAGCAGCAGCTCGCGCAGTTCGGTCTCGACGCCGGCGGACGCGACGAACAGCAACTCGTCGCCGCCCTCGAGGGGCTCGTCGTCCTGTGGCACGATCACCCGCGTCCCGCGCAGGATCGTCACCAGCGCGGCGTCGCGTGGCAGCGTCAGCTTGCGCACCGGCTTGCCGCCCCATGGGGTGTCGTCGGGCAGCGTGATCTCCAGCAGGTTGGCCTGACCCTTGCGGAACTCCATGAGCTGCACCAGATCCCCGACCGCGACGGCCTCCTCGACCAGCGAGGCCAACATGCGGGGCGTGGACACCGCCACATCCACCCCCCAGGCGTCGGTGAACAACCATTCGTTGCGGGGATCGTTCACCCGGGCCACCACCCGGGGCACCGCGAACTCGGTCTTGGCCAGCAGCGACAGCACCACATTGACTTTGTCGTCGCCGGTGGCGGCGATGACGACGTCGAAGGTCTCCAGGTGCACCGCTTCCAGCAGGGTCAGCTCGCAGGCGTCGCCAAGATGCCACTGCGCATCGGCGATGTCCTCGACGTCGACGTGCTCCGGGTTGCGCTCGATGAGCGTCACCTGATGGTCACTGTCGAGCAGTTCGCGGGCGATCGACCGGCCGACGGCGCCGGCACCGGCCACCGCGACTTTCATTGCAGGTCCTCGCTAGGGGGCAGCGCGGCGATCGCCATCGCCTCGGCGACGCGGCCGGACACCGCGACGATGTAGACCTGGTCGCTGGCCTGAATGACCGTCTTGGGCACCGGCAGGATGCCGGTGCCGAACCGGATCAAGAACGCCACCCGTGCGTCGACGGACGCCTCCAGGTCGGTGACGGGGCGGCCGATCCAGTCCTCGTGCAGCGCGACCTCGGCGACCGCGACGGTGCCGGTGGGGTCACGCCACTTGGTGGTCTCGCTTTCGCGGGTCAGGGCGTCGAGCAGTCGGTCGGTGGTCCACGGCACGGTGGCGATGGTCGGAATACCGAGGCGTTCGTAGACCGCGGCCCGTTTGGCGTCGTAGATACGGGCGACGACCCGCGCCACGCCGAACGTTTCGCGGGCCAGTCGTGCGGCGATGATGTTGGAGTTGTCGCCGGAGGACACCGCCGCGAACGCGCCGGCCTCTTCGATGCCCGCGCGCAGCAGCACGTCGCGGTCGAAGCCCATGCCCAGCACCCGTTCGCCGTTGAATTCCGGGCTGAGCCGGTTGAACGCGGTGGTGTCGCGGTCGATGATGGCGACCTCGTGGCCGATCCGGGACAGTCCGTCGGCCACCGAGGCGCCCACCCGGCCGCATCCCATCACAACTACCCGCACGTGCAGGGTCCTTTCGGCTGGTTTCGGCTGGCTATCGACTGCAGTTGTGCCCGTATGTGGTGAACGCTACCGCCAGCGCCGGCCTGGCTTACCCTTGGCTCTCGTGTCGAAGATTTCCACCGCTGCTCGCCGGTTGCTTCTGGGTCGACCGTTCCGCAGCGATCGGCTCAGTCACACACTGTTGCCCAAGCGTGTCGCGCTGCCGGTGTTCGCCTCCGACGCGCTGTCGTCGGTGGCTTACGGGCCTGAAGAGGTCTTCCTGGTGCTCTCGGTGGCGGGCATCACCGCCTACCGGATGACGCCGTGGGTCGGGCTGGCGGTGGCGTTCGTGTTCATCACGGTGGTGGCCTCCTACCGCCAGAACGTGCATGCCTACCCCTCGGGCGGCGGTGACTACGAGGTGGTCACCACCAACCTCGGTGCTAGAGCGGGCCTGACCGTGGCCAGTGCATTGATGGTGGATTACGTGCTGACCGTTGCAGTCTCGATCTCAGCCGGGGTCGCCAACATCGGATCTGCGATACCGTTCATCGCCGACCACAAGGTCGTGTTCGCGGTGGGGACCGTCGTCCTGGTAGCCGCGGCGAACCTACGCGGCATCCGGGAATCGGGTACTGCTTTCGCATTCCCGACGTATGCGTTCATGATCTGCGTGTTCGCCATGCTCGGATGGGGGCTGTTCCAGATCTTCGTACTGGGTCACCCGTTGCAGGCCGAGTCGGCGTCGTTCAAGATCCATTCCACCCACGGTGAGGTGGTCGGCTTGGCCCTGGTGTTCCTGGTGGCGAAATCGTTCTCGTCGGGCTGTGCGGCGCTGACCGGCGTGGAGGCGATCAGCAACGGAGTCCCGGCGTTCCGCAAACCCAAGTCGCGCAACGCCGCCACCACCTTGCTGATGCTCGGTGTGATCGCGGTGACACTGATGATGGGCATCATCGTGCTGGCCGGCCAGACCGGGGTGAAGATCGCCGCGCGCCCGCACGAACAGCTGATCGGGGCGCCGGCGGACTACGACCAGAAGACCCTGTTGGCTCAGCTGGCCGAGACGGTGTTCCGCGGTTTCCCACCCGGTTTGTGGATCATCGCCGGGGTCACCGCGCTGATCCTGGCGCTGGCCGCCAACACCGCGTTCAACGGCTTTCCGGTACTGGGGTCGATCCTGGCCCAGGACCGGTATCTGCCGCGCCAGTTGCACACCCGAGGTGACCGGCTGGCCTTCTCCAACGGCATCGTGTTCCTCGCCGTGGTGGCCGTCGCCTTCATCGTGGCATTCGGAGCGGAGGTGACCGCACTGATCCAGCTCTACATCGTCGGAGTGTTCGTCTCGTTCACATTGAGCCAGATCGGCATGGTACGGCACTGGAACAGGTTGCTGCGCAGCGAAACCGACCGGCAGGCCCGGGTCAAGATGATGCGTTCGCGGGTGGTGAACACGATCGGGTTCGTCGCCACCGGATCGGTGTTGATCGTGGTGATTCTGACCAAGTTCCTGGACGGCGCCTGGATCGCGATCGTGGCGATGTTCGCCCTGTACGCCCTGATGAAGCTGATCCGCCGGCACTACGACACCGTCAGCCAGGAGTTGGCCGAACAGTCCGCCGCCCAGGAGGACCAGGCGGTGCTGCCCAGCCGCAACCACGCCCTGGTGCTGGTGTCCAAGCTGCATCTGCCGACCCGGCGCGCGCTGGCTTACGCGCGGGCGACGCGCCCGGACGCCCTGGAGGCGATCACCGTCAGCGTCGACGACACCGAGACCCGCGCACTGGTCCGCGAGTGGGAGGATAGCGACATCACCGTGCCGCTCAAGGTGATCGCCTCGCCATACCGTGAGGTCACGCGGCCGGTGCTTGAATACGTCAAACGCATCAGCAAGGAGTCGCCGCGCACCGTGGTCACCGTCTACATACCCGAATACGTGGTGGGCCACTGGTGGGAACAGGTGCTGCACAATCAGAGTGCGTTGCGGCTCAAGACCCGGCTGCTGTTCATGCCGCAGGTGATGGTGACCTCGGTGCCCTGGCAGCTGAACTCCTCGGAGCGGCGCAAAGTGCTGGCGCCGCACCACGCCCCGGGTGACGCCCGACGGGGCTTCATGGAATGACCGAGCTGGTTCTGGATGTCGGCCCACCGGCCAACGGGGGCAGTTGTGTGGCCCGCCATGACGGCCGGGTGGTGTTCGTGCGCTATGCGCTTCCGGGGGAGAAGGTGCGGGCTCGGGTGACCAGCCAGCGCGACTCCTACTGGCAGGCCGAGTGCGTCGAGGTGCTCGAACCGGCGGACGGCCGGGTCGCCTCGTTGTGCCCGATCGCCGGCGTCGACGGCGCCGGCTGCTGCGATCTGGGGTTCGCCGATCCGGCCGTGGCGCGTGCGCTCAAGGGCGAGGTGGTGTCCAACCAGCTGGCGCGGCTCGGCGGGCACGACTGGCATGGCGAGGCCGAAGCGTTGGGTGAGGACGGCCCGACCGGTTGGCGCAGCCGGGTGCGTCTGGCGGTCGGCGCCGACGGGCGGGCCGGGTTTCACCGTTACCACAGCGAGGAGCTGGTCACCGACCTACAGTGCGGCCAGTTGCCCGCCGGGATGACGAAGGGACTGGCTGAGCAGGCCTGGCAGCCCGGCGATCACGTCCACGTGGTGGCCGACGACGACGGCGTCCGGCATGTGGTGAGCACCGGCCGCGGTCATCGGCCGCAGGTCGTCGAGGGCGACTATCACGCCACCCAGTGGGTCGGCCGGCGGCGCTGGCAGATCCCGGTCACCGCGTTCTGGCAGGCGCACCGGCGGGCGGCCCCGCTCTACAGTGCGCTGATCGCCGATTGGGCGCAGCCGGAATCGGGCATGACCGCCTGGGATCTCTACGGCGGGGCCGGGGTCTTCGCCGCGGCCCTGGGCGAGGCGGTGGGGGAGTCCGGCCGGGTGGTCAGCGTCGACACCTCGCGGGCCGCGACGGGTGCCGCCCGGGCCGCACTCGCCGATCTGCCGCAGGTGTCGGTGCGCACCGACTCGGTGCGCCGGGTGCTGAGCGACGCGCGGACCGGTGCCGATGTCGCCGTGCTGGACCCGCCGCGGGCCGGTGCCGGGCGCGAGGTGATCGACCTGCTGGCGGCGGCGGGCGTACCTCGCATCGTGCACATCGGTTGCGAGGCAGCGGCTTTCGCTCGCGATATCGGCTTGTACCGCGGGCACGGCTACGCGGTGGAGCAGATCCGGGTGTTCGATGCGTTCCCGCTCACCCATCACGTGGAGTGCGTGGCGCTGCTAATCCGCTGACCGGGTGCCAGCCCCGCACCACGGGGGCGAACCGGCAGCCGCCGTGGGCCCCGCGGATGCAGTGCCGCGAGCATGGGGTGGTGCGGCCGGCGGGCGTGTGCGACGCGCCCTGGTTCGGGCTTGCGTCCACCGTGAGTCGCCCGCCATTATCAATGGCAATGCGATTCTCATTTGGAGAATTTTATACGATTAATGAGCGAATTTGTAAATCTCTCCAAAACGAGATGAATCGCCGGTTGGAATGCCTTCCATGTGTTGTATGGAGGTAGTTACCTGCATCTCTCTCTTATTGACGTCAACACGGGGCTGGTTCAGACTATGCGAATGCGCGGCGCCTTGACCGGAAATATGATCGCCAAGCAACAGCGCGGGCGCCATGGGTTGCACGTCATGCCGCCCGCACCGAGGGCTCGCCATGCATCGAAGGCCCGAGGGGGTACGGACGTGGTTCAGGTCGTTTCGGATGTAGCGGTCGCGGGAATCGAGTCGAAGCGGACCGACGGGTTGCTTCGAGGCGTCTTGGCGACGGGTCGGATGGCTGCCCTGCAGTCGGTTGGCGCCACCCGCGCCAGGCGGGTCGCAATCGCCGTAAACGCCTGCGTAACCGTGGTGTTCGTTGTTGCCGGCGGGCCCGGGTTCGGTCCTGACGGACCGCTTTCGGTGGCGGGTGGTGTGACCACGACGGCTCAGTCGGGTGCTGGCGGGCAGGGGCACGCCTCCGTGGCGGCCGAGCCCGCCGACGCCGGTCCCGATGGGCAGGGGCACGCCACCGTGGCGGCCGAGCCCGCCGCCGGTGGTCCCGATCGGCACCCGGCACAACATCTGCCGTATCGGAACACAACGGCAGAAGCGCCTGGCGGGTCAGGTGTTATCTCTGAGCTGAGCGAATTCTATTCCGAATATGCGGCGGTCGAACTAGACCGGCAGCGTAAAATCAGTCCGCAGCAGATTACCGCTGCGGAGGTGTCATCCATTCATCCGTACACGGCGCCGGAGAGTGTCCCGGTCCGGCAACTGCCGGCCGAACCGGAATCCGTTGCCGAGCCGGCGGAGGTGTACGTGCCGGATGGCGGTGAGAAGATCGTGGCCGATTCACCTGCCGAAGAACCGGTAGCACCATCGGATCCTCAACCGGACGTGAACGTGTCAGATCGGCAGAACGAGAACCCGGCGGCTCCACCGAAGGACTCGGAGTAGGCGAAGGGTGCTACGCGCCGTGCATCGACGGCACCGTCTGTGGCGAATCCCGTCTCACGGAGTTCAACCGGCAGGGATTGTGACGCGGTCCGGTCACGGCGAACGAATCACGATGTGACCATGCGGTAGGAAGCGGAGATCCATGACCCAGTGAGCCGTCCCGGTAAGTCCGGGGACTGATTTCCTTGAATCACCCCGCCTTCGGTGGGGTGTGCCTGTGATCGTAG